>JAKSIB010000021.1 GCA_024399065.1 Fibrobacter sp.
TTTGCGTGGTCGCAACCAAAGAGCTGCTTGCAGCGTTCGATGGCGAGAGCTTCCATCTTGTCGATCACTTCGTTACCACCGTAGTAGCGCTTGCCAACGTAGCCTTCGCTGTACTTGTTGGTCAGCACGGAGCCCATAGCTTCCATGACGGCCTTGGAGGTGTAGTTTTCGGAGGCGATCAGTTCGATGCCATATTCCTGACGTTCGGCTTCTTCCTGGATGATGTCGAAGATAGCCTTATCGGTCTGCTGCAGAGTAGATTTAAGCATTATTAGCTCCTTGAAGTTTACAGGCGTAAAGATAGCATTTTAAGGCCGTTTTTTAAAGATTTTTGGCGAATTTAGCCCATTTTCGCCAATTCATTTTATAACTCATTGATATTCAACGAGTTACAAAAAAAACTATTCAAAAGTTCCCATTAAACTGCATCCATAATTTTTGCGAGGGTATCAAATTCCACGAAATCAACCACTTGTCCATAAGTTTCAATCATGGCCCTCACCTCGGCGTTTTTCTTTTCTTCGGGCAAATTCAGAGCCTTTCTCACCAACAGCCCCATCATGACCTTATGCTTCAGACCCAATTTCGAATAGTCAATGGCGCCCCGCAAATGAAACAAAGAGGCGGCCACAAACACGTCCTTGGACAATTGGCGTGCCATGCCCTGCTCAATATTTTGAATATTCTCAGCATCAGTGGGATCAGCAAGGCCAACCGTAGCAATAAGGAGTCGATGGCCTTCGGGGGAACCAAGTTTTGCAAAGGTTTTCTTCATACCAAGGACACCCCCTGCATAAAGGGCTCCAATATACACAATAGTCTCGTAAGCATTGATATCTTCTACATCTTTGTAATTGACCACTTCAATATTCAAACGCTTTCCAAGTTCTTCGGCATATTTCTTGGCACTGCCATGAAGAGAGCCATAGATAATCACGTTCATAGCAAACCTTACAGCTCGTAGATTTCAGAATACTTAGCTTCCAGATAATCCAGGAAATCGTCAGGAGTGAATTCACGGCCGGTAATCTGGCGGATCCAACCCTTGGGTGCTTCTCGGTCAGCACGAGCCCAGACGTTTTCCTTCATCCAGCCATTGATCTTGGCGAAGTCTCCTTTGAGCACCGCGACGGACAAGTCGAATTCGGAATTCATCTTGTTATAATACATGGCGTTGTACATGTTGCCCAGGGCATAGGTGGGGAAATAGCCGAATCCGCTGGTCCAATGGACATCCTGGAGCACGCCTTCTGCATCATTGGAAGGTTCAATACCCAGATATTCCTTGTACTTTGCGTTCCAGATTTTCGGCAGGTCCGCAATGTTCACCGGTTCGCCATTTTCTGCGCCGTTCACAATCATCTTCTCGATTTCGTAACGGATGATTACATGGAAGGTATAGGTGAATTCGTCGGCCTCTGTACGGATAAGGCTGGGCGTTACCGTATTCATGGCCTCGTAGAATTCCTGTTCCGTCACATCGCAGAACACGTTGGGGAACAGTTCCTTGCACTTGGGGAAAATCAGGTGGATGAATTCCTTGCTGCGGCCAATGCGGTTTTCATAGAAACGGCTAGTGGACTCGTGCATGCCCATGGTCTTGTTGTATTCAATGAAGTGGCTGAAGTTTTCTGCCGGCTGGTTCTGTTCAAACAAGGCGTGACCACCTTCATGAATGATGCTGAACATGCTGGAATAAAAAGCCGTAGGATAGTAATGGGTCGTTACGCGAACGTCATTCTTGCCCGGTTCCGTGGTAAAGGGATGTTCCGCCGTGGAGAAGGCTCCGCGATTAAAATCAAAGCCCATCACGTCAAGCAAATACTTGGCCATTTCCTTCTGGGCCTCATCGGCAACAGGGCGGCTGAGGAAATCGGTACGGATCTTTTTCTTGCTAGCCATAATGCGCTTAAGCAGCGGCACCAGGCGCTCCTTGCTGCGATTGAAAGCCATATCAAGATCTGCACAAGTCAAGCCACGTTCGTAACCGCCAAAGATGGTGTCGTAAGGAGTTGCTTCACGATTTTCATGCAAGGACTCAGCCTGCAACTGAGCGGCACGCACCTCCCCTAGGGACTTTTCAAACAAGCTAAAGTCCTTGGCCTTCTTAGCGTTAATCCAGTTCACAAAGGCGCGATTGTAAATCTGAGAATGTTCCAACTGCATTTCTGCAGAAATATTCTTTTCACGTGCAAAATCACGCTGAAGACTTTCCGCAAGGGCTCGGTCAAATTCCGCGGCAGTTTCATCGCCGCAAACGTCTGCAGTCAACCTATCTCGATGGTCGTAAATATACTGGCAAGCATCAATATAAGACTGATCTTTCTGCAAAGCAAAGGCCTTGTTACTCAAGAAGGCAGCCACGTCGCCTTCTTCTTCCATACCTGCAGACGGGCAAATGGTCTGCTGGTCAAATCCTAAAACGGTAGAAGCCTGATTATAAATACGGACTTCCTTGAGGACTTTCTTCACAAGGGTCAATGCAGATTTTAATTCTTTACTCATAATTTCACTCTTTTTATTTTCGTGGAACGCGCTATTTCCTGAAACGCGCCAAACCATTTATGTTAAAAAGAAAGGCATGCAAAGAGCATGCCAACATTCCTTATTTCTTTTGGGCGGCTTCTTTCTTCTTCTGTTCTTCAGCTTCGTCAGCGACTTTTCCAAGCTGGGCTGCCAGTTTTCGAGTTTCTTCCAACTCATCAAAGGCACTAACTGCAGGACCATCTTCACCATCAGTACTACGAGAATTGAAAAACATGGCCAGTAAGAAAAACACCAAAATGTAAAGGCCCATGGCAGCCACCACGCCAAGCAACTCGGATCCACTAGCTGCTGCCGCTTTTACATAGGCGACAATGGACAGGGGTACGGCCAGCATCAACAAAAAAGCAGGGAGTTTTTTCTTCATACTCCAATAATACAAAAATCCCCGACAACGTCGGGGACATTCTGTTTAAGATTCGTTTTAACGGGGGCCCGCCTGCTGTTTGATTTTCCATGCAAGGGCCGCATCAGCAGCATCCGCATTGTATTCATATTCAGGCTTGTAACCCCTAGCTTCACCAGCAGCATCCTTGCCACCGCCAGCATACCAGTTATCCACCATCTTCACAAAGCCAATGGTAGAATCAATAGGCGTATCGCCATCCCAAAGGCGATAGAGGGAAACTGCGTTATCCTCGTTGAAAACATTCTTCTCAATGTAGCAGCGGGCAGAATCGGTACATTCCACACCATAGTGTGCAACATCCATAAAGAAGTTATTATAGGCATGGAGCATACCACCTCGAGCAAATACGCCAGAAACACTCATATTGGCAAAATAGTTGTGATGCAAAGTCAATGTCTGGTCACCTTCCTTATACAATTCAGGTTCCAAGCCAAAGAGGATACCTGTATTGGCGTTTTCGAAACGAGACCAGGAAATAGTAACATCGTGGGATCCACGCTTTACATCCAGCTGAACCACAGGGTATTCATCAAAGGTGCAGTGGTCAATCCAAACTTTATTAGACACGTTATGAATGGAAAGCGCTCTGCGGGTTGTGGAATCTTTTTCGTAAATAGAAGGCGTAGAGAATGTAATGTTTTCAAAAATCAGATTGGAGGTCATCTCCGTTAAAATACCAGTTCCCGTAATTCGAATATCGCGACCACGGCCATCGAAAGTCTTGTTGGACTTGATGCGAAGGGGGCTTCCCAAATGGTACACGCCACTCTTTTCAAAGAGGATCCAAACGGCAGTATCCTTGGTGGCACATTCGCGAAGAGATCCGGAAGCAAGAACAGCCTTTGTCGTGGCATTACCCAAGGAATCCACATTGGCGGTATCTTCTACAATGATGTAGTCATCGGTAGTTGTAACCACACAGATTTCGCCGCCTTCACCGCCGGTAACGCCCTTGGCATAACCATCGGCAGCAGCAACCAAAGCGTCGTGTTCTGACCAGTCCTTCGGATAGGTTGTGTAAATGGAATTGTCAGAAGCAACTTCCTTCAAAGATTCTTCGTTGACGCCGCCCAGGAAAACATCATCCAGGAACAAGGTATCACCCTCACCCACCTTAAAGTCGATTCGGCTCAACTTGAAATTCTTTGGATCGGCCTTGCCGAAAGCCTTCATATCGGCAACAGCAATGGCGTAGGGTTTCCAGACTTTGCTCAGCTGAACTTCAGTGGACCAGCCGCTTTCAGAATCGCTATTGACGTCGCCATAGGCCAGGGAAACGCGAAGCTTGCCGGTTCCGCGAGCGGAGAACATCAAGGTATCCAACTTGGGCAATGCATAGGCAGAATCATAAAGGCCCAGCAGGAATCCCAGACGATCAGTCATGCGGGCGCAGCCACCAGAAGCGCAACCTTCGCTACCGGAATAACTGCTGGCAAGTTCCTTGTTCCAGAGAGGCATAATGTTCTTGCCATCGGCATCCAGAGCATACCACCAGCCATCACCAAGAATCTTACCGGAGGCAGAAATTCCGCTGAAGCTTTCGAAATCCTCTACAGCAAAACCACGAGGAGCACCTAGGCTCACTGCAGGCACCTTGGTACCCGCATCTGCAGATACACTGATCATGCCACGGTTAGAAAGGCTTTCGATGCGCAGGCCGAAATTACCGACAGGGAGCGAATCCACTACAAAGTGGCCTGCGCTATCGGGCACAACGAAACGATCAAGACCTGCAATACGGATAACGGAAGGTCCCTGACCGGGGGTAACGTAACCCTCGATGGTCGCAAGTTCACCCAGCTTCATAGAATCAGAAACTGTACCGGAGGAATTTACAGACACATATGAAACTGCACCAACAGCCTCGTCTTTCTGGATATGGCGAGCTTCAACAACGTAGGAGCCCAAAGTCACATCTTCAAATTCTACTCGACCCTTGTCATCAGACAAAGTCCATTCCACATCGGTGGTTCCATCAGACAAGTAATCTTCGGAAAGAAGACGCACGCGAGCCTTTGCCGCAGGAGTTCCATCAGCCAAACGAACCTGCAGCGCAATGGTAGATTCAGCCTCGGTACCGCCTGCTGCGGTTTTCGAATCCGTACAAGCAGAAAGGCCAAATGCAAGCATTAGACCAGACGAAATTGCAGACAGCTTAAACAGTTTATTAAGCATCGGCGCCTCCTTCCTGTTCTATTTCATCAGAAGCATTCACGCCATCGCCCTCAGCAATTTCCGCACCACGAATGCGACGTTTACGACCGCGGCGCTGCGGAGGCGGATACGGGTCGGACAGCGGGAACAACTGCATTCCCAGCTGGAAAACGCGATTGGGTTTCTGGCACTGCCCCACCTTAGCCAAAATTTCACGACGGAAGCGGCGGACCATTTCCACCAATTCCTTGTAAGTATCTTCGTCGCAGCCAAAGGCAAGCGTAGACAAGTTACGCTCTTCGCGACTGAATCGGTCCATGGCGTCTTGAGCCACAGTCAAATTCTGCTGGATGTAGGAATTAACTGCAGTGCTGTAGGATTCGCTGCCGCTGGAAATCAAGCCCTGGGTCTGTTCGTAAAAACCAGTTTCGGGATTCTTGCGAATCATGGAGAGGCGTTCAAGAAGCGCAATGGAAGACTTGACCTGGCTTGCGGTAATAGGCGGACGGACCATCAAACCAAGAGCCGCACCGTCACCCACATAAGGATAAAAAGTCACCAGTTCGCGAATGACAGCATGGTACCAATTGTCAAAATATTCAAACTGGTCTTTGGCCACATCTTCAACCTTGCATTCCTTGGTAGCCACAAGCTTTTCAAGGAACTGACGACTTTCGGAATGATTCTTTGCCTGGTTAAAAGCAACCATGTCGGCAAAGTATTTCTTTTCGCGCTCATCCTTACAGAAAATATCAGCAAAAACAGAAACCAGACGAGACGTCAGGTTACGCTTACCTTGCAAGATTTTATTGAACATGGATGCATCGAAGCCAGCCTTTTCAGCAATATAGCGGTGGCTAAAGCGCCAGTCACCAGCATGACGTTCTTCGTATGCGTCCTTCAAAAAATCGCGGTAGTTCAAATATTCAAATAAGTTAATCATAAAAAGAAATAAAATATTGCAGATATTTTCGGTTTAGGACTATACAATATCAATATAAAAAAAGTGTGGACAAAAGTCCACACTTTTCTTCTTTTAAAAGTCTACAATTGGCTATAGGAGTCTACTTAACAAGTACGCGCTTCGTCAAGCCCTCATTTTTTACTAAATAGAGCCCCGGAGACTGGATTTTCAGGACGAAATCCGTTGTTCCTGCGATGCCATTTTGCAAAGTACGTCCTTGCATATCAAATACAGCGTAAGCGCTCCCCACGCGAACATTCGTCACCTGAATGCCGCGAGAAATCCCGTAAACCCGGAATTGGGCAGCTGTCATTCCGAGAGCAACAAGAGGATTCTCGCTACTGCTGGATTCCGCTTCAGAACTGGAGGATTCTGTATCCACAGAAGAAGACGAAGCAACAGAGCTGCTTGAAACATTTTCAGAACTGCTGGAAACATCAATGCTGGAAGAACTCTGCACAGAACTGCTAGAACTGGAGATTGTGCTACTGGAACTTTCCGGTCCGAGATCGTCCTTGTTCAACTGCAGTCGTGGAAGTTTGCGAACGAAGGATTCCACCACTTCCCCATCAAGGACAGGATGATCCACATTGGGCAACTGCACCCAGGCTGTTCCATCCAGATTTTCATCCTTGTAGTCATGCAACTTCTTCGCTACCGTGCCATCGACGAATTCTGCCAAGGTCGCCTTGGTGTCGCCAACATCAGGCAAGGAGTTATAGGCATAGTAGCTATTGACAAATTCTACGGGCATTGATTTATAAGTACCGCCAATCAGGTCTCCCACTGCAGAATCGCCAACCACAGTAGCCATGCTGTAGGTATTCACCACTGAGAAATCACTGCCAGCAAAATACCCAAAGAGACCGCCCACAACTTTCAAGCCTGTCACCGTACCCACGTTATAGGAATTCCATAGACGAAGATCGCGAGTGGTTTCCCCAAAAAGGCCACCAATAGCAGCAGATCCATCCACACTTCCTTCGTTATAGGAATAGTAAATGCTAAGAGAACCTCCGCTACTCAACTTTCCAAGTAGACCGCCCACATCGCTTCTTCCATAGACATCGCCCTTATTATAGGAGTTTGCGATAACCACATCTGTCCCGTGGAATACACCTAATAGACCACCACCCAGATTACCCATCTTTGTAGAATCGGACTTACCGCAATTTATTACAGTTAGAGTGTCGTCATCATCAGCATAGGCAACCAGACCGCCTCCATACCGGTACTGGGCATACACATAACTTTCGCTATGCACATTTTCCAGCAGGAGATTGGAAGAACCATCCATAACAGAGACCAGGGAACTTACCCCTTCGTAACCCTTGAAATAGGAATCCTTAATATCCAAATCGCGGATAATGGTTCTTCCGAAAACTTCTTTTATAAAGCCAACATAATTTGCAGAAGAACTAAAGAACAAACCTGAAATGGAATGTCCCTGACCATCAAAGAGACCACTAAAGCGAGTAATGGGAATCCATCTCTTGAACTTGGAAGAATCAGCGACATTTAGAGTACCGTCCACAAGAACATTCCTATTGACCACAATATCTGCAGTCAGCTTTGCACAAAGGACGCGACCCTCATTTTTACTATCGTCGTAAATCTTATTCAGAGTTTCTGCAAACAGGAAAAGTTCTCCATCATCCCCGATTTCATAGCAGTTCTCTACAATATCCGGATAATGCATCCACTTGGCGTAATAAGTCTTTGCTCCTGTAGCGTCCTCAGGAATTTCTGTGACTGGATAACCGGCGTAGGTAGGATTATCGTACCAACCATCAAATACATGATTTTCTCTTGCAGTAAATGGCAAGGCCATTGCCACCCCTTCCACATACTCGCTATAGTATTCTCGAGTATCACCGTCAAAGGTCACAAACTTGACACTGGACTTTATAACATCCTTACTCAAGTTTTGAATTTTGCCCGAGAACACCGGGTGAGAATCCACACCCACGTTCTGGCCCCAGACGGAACCGTCCAAACCATCGCCATGATAGTTATGTAATGCGGTAGCTACTGAGCCATTCTTAAACTGTTCCAGCGTCACCCAAGTGGTGCTGCTATCGGAACCGAGTACAGTCGTATTAGAAGGATCCATCGCAACACCGAACACATTCTCAAAGGAGTATTTGCCAGAAATCCAGCTTGCACCAACCCAAGCCATTCCATGAGTAGGATTGGGATTAACCAAATCCACACTATAGGAATTTCTGACAGACAGGGAATCCGATACACTACGGACTAACCCAAAACCGCCGTTTACAAAACCCACATTAAAGGAGTTATCAATGGAAGCAACTCCATCTGCATAATACAAAAGACCGGCCGACGCGCTTCCGAGAAGTGCTCCACCATTGTAGCATTGAGAAATTTCAACAAAATCCGCCCTGGAACGGCCAATAAGCCCACCCACTTCAAAGCCTCGAACCGTAGCCATGTTATAACTATTGCGGATAAAGAATTTCTTACTACCCTCATCCACCTTCCCCACAAGGCCGGCTGCCGTGCGACTCCCTCTAAAGTAGGAATCCACAATTCCAAGATTCTCTATTTTGGAAGGATACAATTCATCCACGCTAAGGGCGTTACCGATAAAGGCAACCGCATTTGTATCCATGGCATCATTGTAATACAGGCCAGAAATAACATGGCCCTTTCCATCCAACGTGCCGTTAAAATTCCTGATTGGAAGCCAGGTAATAAAGTTACTGCCATCCCCATTCAGCAGGCTATCCTGGACAACCACATTCTTATTCACCACGATGTCTGCGGTCAATTCACCACAAATCGGGAGCAGATCAAAGCGAGACGCTTCTGCAAGAAGGGCAAAGCCATACAGTTCCTCTGCGGTTCCAATCTGGTAGCAGCCCTTATCCGACAGTTTCGGATTTTTCGGCACAATGGAATTTTCCTTATTGACCGTAATCTTCCCGATTAACTTAGGATATTCATCCTCTCCAACCAGCTGTCCCCATACGGAGCCATCCACCCCATCCTTGTTGTAATTACGCAACTTGGTAGCAACGGTACCGTTCTTAAATTCAGCAGAGGTAGCGCCGTATGCGATTGTATCCGAAGTTGACTTTGTTTGATAGAAGGAATTTTCAATTACAATACGATTCGAAGAGGAATAATGACTACCAAGCAACCCTCCTTCCAAAGCCTTGGTTTCGTACATTTCCCTAGCGAAGGAATTGATGATGATCAAAGAATCCGAACTTGTTCCCACCAAGCCACCAAAATTTCGCTCTCCCGAGGGACGATAGACAGAAGTACCTGCAAAGTAGGAATTTATAATTTCAATTTTTCCATCGCCTGCCCCTATAAGGCCTCCCTTGGAATTCAAACTACAGTCACAACCATAACCTACAGCCCCCTTGAAATAGGACTCCTTGACAGAAACGTTCTTGGCACATCCCACAAAACCACCGGTTTTCAAGTCTCCTTGAGAAACACCTTCTGCATAGCTGTTGATGATATCCAAGTCATAGCCTCCGCCAACAAGGGCACCAACGCAGTAACGGGCTTCCAGATATACACCTGTTAAGCCTAGATTCTTGATGACAGAACGTTCCCCATGTAAACCAGAATAGACTTTTCCAAACAAGCCCACATTTACAGTATCGCCAGCATGCTTGGCATAGCGATAAATTTTCAAACCGTTAATAGAAAATCCATTGCCATCAAATGTGCCATTATAGTTCTGAATAGGAATCCAGTAGGTCCACTTTTTTTCATCATTTGCATAAGGGGCTTTCAAATCAATATTCGCCGTCAACTTTCCGCAGAAGGACTCCTCCCCCACACTCTTACGACTAACCGCTTTCGCAAAGCCAAATAGTTCATCCACATTTCCAATTTCGTAGCAACCGTCGACTAATGCAGGAACCTTACCCCAACGGGCATAAAGGTTCAAATCCCCAGTCATATCCTTTTCAATCTCTTTTATAGGAGCAAGGGACAAGTCCTCTTCTTCATACCAGCCAATAAACACATAGCCTTCACGGGTCGGTTCAGGGAGAACCATACCACGTTCTTCCAGATACCTATCTGGATACGGTTCATGTTCCGTGTAAGCATTCCAAGTAATCTTGGAGAATTTCAAATCCCCATCATAACCACTCATTTCACTCTTGAACACAGGATAAGGATCAGAACCCACCACCTGTCCCCAGGCTGCTCCATGAGCATCGCTACGCAATAGAGAAGCGATTAGGCCATTTTCAAAATCCTCATACACAACATCTGTAAGATAAACTCCTTTTGACTTTCGATAAGAGCCTATATAATAGACATTGGTGGCAATCTCATATCTACCAGTATATCCATACAATTTTCGAATCGGTTTTGAATGTACATTCGGTTCCAAATCAAAAGCATTTGTGATAATCAACCTACGAACACCCGTAGAACCTAAATCTCCAATAAAACCCGATTTTGACTTCGATACGTTGTAAACGTTTTCCATATACAACACACCTGTATCCAATTCAGCCACGAATCCTGCAGAATTTGGGCCTTCGAAATAGGAGTCCTCCAAGCCAAAATTCTTGATAACGATTGTATCCCTTGCAGCAGTCTTTGTGGAGGCAAACAAAGCAGCCCCAACATCTTTTTCGGTGTAATCAGGATTGTTGAAATACAAACCAGAAATAGTATGGTACTGGCCGTCAAAAACGCCTCGGAAGTTTTCAATAGGAGTCCAAACAGAAAAGCTGTTACTATCCCCGCTGAGGGCTCCGCCTTTCAAAACATTCTTATTTACGACGATATTTGCAGTAAGCTTACCGCAGGCAGCGGGATCTTGCGTCATCCCGTTAGATCCGTTTACAATGGCTGCAAAGCCATACAGTTCCTGGGCCGTACCGATTTGATAGCATCCATCCACAAGTTTCGGTTTTGCAGGTATCACTGTTGCAGCACTTACAAAAGAAACCAAGGACAAAGCCAATGTGATATAAGAAAAAATCTTCATACAAACCTCCACCACTTAATTTAGTATAAAAGCAAATAGAAAAGGCTGGTAAATCCACTTTACCAGCCTTTATCAGCTATAATTTTTTTGAACAACGAAATCGTTTCGTCTACGGCAACTATTTCGTCTTGAAGTACTTACCCGGAGCAAGCTTCTTGCCAGAAACAGAACGTCCAAGCAGGTTCACCGTTCTACCACCCTGAAGCTGTTCCGGACGAGTCAAAGTCTTCGACTTAAAGCCATCCGGTTCCTTATCCTCAGAGGAACTGGAAGAAGAGGGGTCCGCAGAAGAACTAGAAGATGCAGGAGCTTCAGCAGGTTCTGCGCCAATGCGGTACACGTTTTTGATGTCAAAGCCAACCATATCCACATTGGGGCCGCCATCAGAGGTAAGTGCAGTAAACTTCAGATCGAAATCACAAGCATCCAGCCAAACGTTGTCCACGTAAACTGTATCCCAGGAATCCCAGGAAGCGCTAGGCGGGAATTCCACTTCGTAAGTCATGGCATCTACCTGAACATTCATCTTGCTTGTGGTGGTCTTACCGTTGCAGTAACGGATAAACATTCTAGCATTAGAAGCGGACTGATAAGAGGTCATCTTGTAAGTGGCATAGCGACCTACAGCATTGTCAAAGTTAAAGAATCCCTTGCCCGTAAAGCCCACATGGTTCGCTTCGGTCCAGCCCACATCTGTTTCATTGGGATAAGACAAATCGCTAATGCTAGGCCATGCGGTGGTTCCCTTAAGGATTTCAAATTTTATTTCCACACTGCTGGAGGAAACGTTAGCGGTGGCACTAGAACTGGAACTAGATGTAGGCTCCGGAGTCTGTTCATTTCCATGAGAAGTAGCAACACACTGGGCACCACCTTCAAAAATCGCCGTGTAAGTGATGTCGCGGTAAGGCATTTTCACTTTATAGTAGTTGGAATCCGCAGTGACTTTTTTGCAGTCATCATCAGCCCAGTACTGGAAACGCTTACCAAAACTACCCGGAGAAACATGAAGATTCAATGCAGCGCCACCCGGCAAATTTTGATTGTGAGTAATAAGGCCACTTCCAGCAACATTGGCCTTTACCGTCAGTTTATACGTGGGAGCAATAGCGCCAACCAATGTGGTCAAGGCAGCCTTTTCAGAAGAATTCACGCTGGAATTATTCAGATTTTCACGAAGTCCCTCCGTAATCATCTGGGCATGAACCACAGAACCAGATTCCTGGAAATGGGTTGTACCGTCGTTTGTTACACCACCTGCATAGTTGGGATATTCACCCGGCAAGAACATCTTGAAGATATAGCGGGAAATATAGGCAGAGCTGACCTGCTTATACAAGTTATAGGTCTTGGTGGTCAAATCAATAAACGGAACACCATTCTTTTTTGCCACATCGGCAATCACATCCTTCACAGGATATTCCTTGCCCTTGTGGGAGGCATCCGTAAGGTTATTATCAAACACATTACGCGGGTAAGTATTCATCATCAAGGGGCTCATGAGCACGATGTGGGCGCCCTTTCTCTTGGCACCATCTACGTACTGTTGAAACCAGTAGGCACTCGAATCAATAGGAACATAGCGATCAGCCTTGGAATAGTCTCGGTCATTGGTTCCCAACTGAACAAAGATGTAATCCCCAGGCTGGGTAGCATTCAGAACTGCATCCAAACGACCATCATTCACAAAGGATTTGGAGCTACGGCCACCAATGGCGTAGTTAATCACCTTCACTCGAGACTGATCAAAGAAAGGTGCAATCACCTGGCCCCAACCAGTTTGAGGGTAAGCACTTTCCTTGTAATCGCAAACGGTGGAGTCGCCAATCACATGAATGGTAAAAGAAGTAGTATCGCTAACAGCAATGCTGGTGAACAAAGCTGCGGCAGCAGCAAACTTAAAGAATCTTGCGAACTTCATAACAACCTACTTCAGTTTTGCCATGGACTGATGCATCACCTGAGAACCCTTGCGAACCACTACATGGTAAAGGCCGGAAGTTTTCACCATTTCGTCAAATTCCTTAGAGGTAATGCGATTACCCACCATCATCTGGCGTTTGGCAACAAGCTTACCCTGCATATCGAAAACAGTCACAACAGCATTTCCCATTACGGAAAGTTCCAGATTTTTCACGATTGCTTCGGTTTCGCTAGTATCATTAGCAGTGGTATCTCCAGAAACGACCTTGTTCGTATCCGGACGAGTTGCACCCTTATACACAACACCCTTCATCTCAAAACCGAACATATCAATATTGGGTGCACCATCAGACGTCATAGAAATAATCTGAAGAGTTCCTTCACCCTTTGGAGTCATAATCTCAGTATAAACGGTATCCCAAGTATCCCAGCCATTAGGAGGACAGGACACATAATAATCATGGTCCAAATACACGTTGATCAATCGATCTGTCTTACCACCATTAGCATAGACAATAGCAAGAGTTGTTGTTGCCGCTTCGGGGAAATCTAGATCGTAGCTTGCAAAGGACTGGTTGTTATTAGCAAGATTAACAAAGCCTGTTCCCGTAAAGCCCAAATGATTTGCCTCAATAAAGCCTTCATTCATCGTTACGGAATCTTCTGCCTGGAACAAGCTATTAAACTCAATGGGGCCAAGCACCTTTTCATCTTCGGCAGGCTGACTTGTATAGCCTTCGGGCTGGAAAGGCAAGCCATTCAATTTCCTAGGAACATCAACGCTGAACTGTGTTACAGCGCCACCATTTCCCGTATATTTTTGAGCGCTGCCACCTGCATAGACAGCAGTATACTGAGTAGACTTATTCCCCATCTTGAAGGTATAAATGTAAGGAGACTTTACTTCGGTTCTTGCATTTCCAGAAACCTTGTTGCCATTACCATCATACCAGCCCACAAAAGTGTAGCCAGCCTTGGGAGTAGTCTTCAAGGTAACCATCATGCCTTCCGGATAGTAACCGCTAGCAGTTGCTGCAGTTGCCGCACCTTCCGGGCTAACCTTCACATCCACCTGATACATGGGCTTCAAAGCTTTGGACAGTTCCTTTACCTTGGCATCGCTATGGAATCGAAGCTGTTCAGTCACAATTCGTCCAAAGGCGTTGGCGCCCATCTGTTGCAAATGCTGATTATCCGTCTGCACTCCACTCGTTGAATACTCGCCTTCGTCAATGAACATATTCAAGTAGTGGTTTGAATAGTACTGGCCAAGACTCAGCAAGTAATTTCTAGACAGAGTATCCAAATCAATGAACGGGACTTTCAGAGAACCGGCCAATTCACGCATGTAAATCGGATAGGCATGATAACCTTCGTAAACAGAGTCTACGCTGGTAAAATTAGAACGACGGATGGGAGAAATCAAAATGGGATAAGCGCCCTTCTGCTGAGTTTCCTTGACCATGGCAGTCACCTTGGTCTTGAAATTTTCCTCACCAGTCTTATAACCATTATCGTTAGCACCGATCATGATCATCACATAGTCGCCAGTCTGCACCATGTCTCTGATAGCCTTATCAAAGACATACTTTCCATTACGGTCCGTACCGCGAACAGACCAGAAGCCGTCATAGTAACTTACCGATGTAGTACCACCGCGACCTGCATTAAAAACTTTAGCTAGACCAGAATCAAAGAAGTAGCCAAAATCTTGACCCATCCCCTGCTTTGGATAATAACCAGAAGCCCAGTCCTGCATGGTGGAATCGCCCACCAGGTAAATTGTCACAACAGCATTTGCTGCGGTAGCCAAAAACATGGAAGCGATTACAACGCCCTGCCAAATTTTGCTAAACAATTTGTTCATACCCAAAGACTCCAACCCTTTTTTATTTTACTGCAAAGACACTTTTCGCAACAGCCAAACCGTTGACCTTAACAACCACAATGTACTGACCCTTAGTAAGCATTTCGCGATCAATACGAACGTCGTTCAAGCCTGCAGCCACACTCTTGTAAATACTACCCACAATATGGCCACGTACGTCATAAACAAGAACTTCAGCGTCGCCACTCATATTCGTGCGAAGAACACCAGTCACCGGATTGTAAGAGTTCGCTCCAAGCACAACCGGGGTAAGGATTGCCTGGGTAGGAACCTTCTGGTCGGCATAGATTTCAACACCGTCCATGGCGAAAGTAAACTGGTCCACATTGGGGCCGCCATCGGAAGTCATGGAAGTGAGCTTGATTGTATTCTTGCCAGCCTTCAAGGCCACATCCACAGTAACTTCCTTATAAGTGGTCCAGCCAGTTGCAGCAAATTCAACAACACCCGCAGACTTTCCGTTCACAGAGAGAGCCATATTACGGTTTGCCGTACCGCCGTTAGCAAAGCGGATGGTCAAAGTCGTCTTTGCATCGCTGGGAGAGAAGATTTCCCACACACCGTAACTGGAAATAGAATTTGCAAAATTGAAGAAGCCATCCTGTTCGAAGCCCGCATTGTCAGTCTGGCATACAAAGCCATCAAATTCTACAGGCTTGCAAATTTCCAAGGAAGACTTGCCATCCTTAACGACAGGGTAATCTTCTGTTTCATCAGGAACAGACACGATAGGTTCGCCCACCACCTGAATTTCAGGCTGCTTCAAGTTCTTGACCATATCCGGCAGGTAGTAACCGAGGTGCGGCGGCTGGTTGTAAGCAGTGTTCTGCCAAGCGATTGCAGTGCGGTAAACCGGATCATGCATCAGAGTGTAAACGCGATGAGGAGAGGTCACCGGAGTAGACACGATGAACAAGGTGGTAGGATCGCCATCCTTACGGAGCACCATTTCTTCGCGCCAGTCGCCGAAGAGGTCAGCCACCAAGGACGGGGTATTCTTGGTGCCGTTGCAGCCGGCAGCCTTCAAAGCGACAGGACCATCGAAATAGACATTCGACTGCTTTGCTGCGGGATCGTACTTGGACACATAACCGCCATCCAGCAGTTCATCGTATGCGTCACCATCAAAGTAGATACGGAAATTCATGGCCAGAGCGGGAGTACCAAGGACATCACCCTTGATGGTGTGAAGTCCACCGCCCTTAGCAGACCAGAATTCATAGCCGCGGTGAGTGGAGTCGATATCGGCGGCAATACCACGGCCGTTATCCTTACCACCCTGTGGGCTACAGTAAAGAATCTTTCCGTCCTTATCGCGAAGGTCGTCGGTACATTCTGCGTTAGTATGTTCCTGAACGCCGAAGAATTCAAGGCCCGGACGATCCGGATCCAGGTCGCCCAAGTGGCCAGCGTCACCATGGCCAAGGCCAGTGCGGTAGCGCAAGGTACCATCGTGATTCAGGGATGCTGCACCAAAGACAATTTCATCGTAGCCGTCGCCATCGATATCGCCGGTAGTAATATTGTGGTTGCCTTCTTCGTAAAGGCCCTGGCCCGGATTTTCAGACTTATGGAACCAACGCTGCTTTAGAGTGGTTCCGTCAAAGTCGTAGGCCACAACGTACGAGGAAGAGTAATAACCGCGGATAAAGATTGCACTGGGATGCACACCATCAAGATAAGCGGTTGCAGCAATGTAACGTTCAGAACGGTTACCGTAGTTATCGCCCCAGTAGCCAGCTCCATTCTTGCCCTTTTCGGACTTCAGGATATTACGGGGAGGAACAAAGTCGATTGTCGTAATGGCAGAACCGTCTACACCGCGGAAAACAGTCAGGAATTCGTTTCCGGTAAGAACTAAGCCGTTGCCATCGCGATAAACCTTGGACTTGTCGCCAATGGCCTTGCCCTTGCCGTCGATGGTACCATCGGAAGTCTTCACGATCATTTCGGCCTTGCCGTCACCATCATAGTCGTAAACCTGAAACTGGGTGTAATGTGCGCCCGCACGAATGTTCGGTCCAAGGTCAATGCGCCACAGACGGGTGCCATCCAGTTTGTAGGCATCGATAAACACAGTGCCCGTATAACCGGTCTGGGAGTTATCGTGGGCGTTGGAAGGATCCCACTTCAGGATAATTTCGTATTCGCCGTCACCATCCAGGTCGGCAGCGCTTGCGTCGTTAGGAGTGTAAGTGCAAACTTCGCCATCGGGCATGGTCTGATTTGCAGGAGGCTGAAGCTTGATGGTCTTGAAGGGAACAGAACGACCGCTGTTGGAAACAGTCTGGTCTAAAACCACGGAAACACCTGATTTTGAGCCTTCCTTACCGTCTACAACAGCGGCAATTTCATACTTGGAGGACACCTTGCCAGACTTGTCCAAGAAATTTGTACCTTCAGAACCCTTGATAGATGCAACTTTGGAACCGTCGCGATAAAGATTGAATTCGGTAGCGGGGTCATCTGTACCCAGCAGACGCCAGCTTACCAAAACACCAGAACCCACGTTGGACGCCACCAGACCGCGAGTCAAGTTTTCCATCTGTTTCGGAGCAGCATTCGCTGCGGAGCTCACACCCAAAATTGTTGCACCAGCCAAAAGAATCTTAAGATACTGTTTCATAAGAACACTCCTACATCAACTGTAGACAAATATATCCAAATAATGTCCACATTTCTCGTAAAAAAAAGGAGACCTTATGGATAAAAAATCCATGAAGAATCCACCCCCGTTTATTATCCCAAAAAAGCCTTTCCCGCTAAAAAGTTCTGTTCTTAGGGGAAAGGCATCAAGTTTTATCGGTTGGACACCTTTGCTTTGGAAATCATGCGCCCGTTGAACTTAACTTTCACGAAATAAACGCCCTTGGGAAGCATTTCGCCATCAGCCTTCAGCAAGGTTTCACCCGCAGGAACTTCTGCACTCATGCCATATTTCATGGTGCCGCTCATGTCGTAGTAGTAAACTTCCGCGAAGCCACTTTCCGAGGTTCGAATCACGCCAGAGACCGGGTTATAGCCAACGATTCCGCGGACATTCACCACATTCTGCACAGCAGCAGGATTTTCAGGATTTTCGTCCTCGAACTTCACCTTGCCTGATTCATAATCGCGATAGAGGCAGATGTCCGCCTGGTCGAAATAGAACAAGTCGACATTCGGGCCACCCAAGGCAGAAACCGCAGTAAGCTTCAAGGTATTCTTGCCTTCTGCAAGTTTCACCTTCACCTCAGTTTCCATCCAGTTGGTCCAGCCATCGGTAGAAGCAAATTCCACTTCACGGACATCGACCCCATTAATGGACAGCATCATGTTACGAGGATCTGCGCCACCGTTTGCAAAGCGGACGGTCACAGTCACTTCGCCAGCCTTCTTGGAATAAAGTTCCCAGACGCCATAGCTGCCAACTGCATTATCGGAATTGAAGTAACCGCTATCCAGCCAGCCGGCATTGTATTCTTCATAAACGCCCTGCATTTCATCTGGAACGGCGGCGTTCACTTCAGAAGGATAGTTGGTAGAAATCGTGGGCTTACCGCCTTCGCTGCTAGAAGATTCTTCCGGCACAAAGCTGCTAGAGGATTGGGGAATCGAGGGGTCGGTCACCACGATTTGGCCAGAAAGGGAGGCTGCGTCACCAGTGCCGCCAACAGTCGTTGCGGTAAAGGCAAAAGTACCGATTTCAGTAGGAGTACCGGAGATGTAAATCTTCTTGTCGGAGGTATTCAAAGTTGCAGTCACACCCTTGGGAAGGCCTTCTACCTTCACGCCGGTGCAGTTGGCATATGCGTATGCGAAGTCCAAAATGGCGGTACCCAAAGCAACGGTCTGACGGCTGGAACCGGCACCATTCTTGGTAATAGTTGCAGCAGGCATCACCACTTCGCCAGAACTTGCAACAGTATAAATTTCCGGCTGCTTCAAGTTTTTCACCATATCCGGCAAGTAGTAGCTCACGTGAGGCGGCTGGTTGTAAGCCACATTCTGCCAAGCCACGCTAACACGGTACTGAGAATCGTGAAGCAAAGTATACAGGCGGAAGTTGGTCTTTACGGGAGTGGAGAAAATGGTCAGCAGAGAAGGGTCTGTGCTGGAGCGAACAATGAATTCTTCACGCCAGTCGCCGAAAAGGTCTGCAGAAATACAGGGGTTAGCCTTGGTGGAATTGTTCAAGGTAGAACTATTCACGTTGTAGAAGCTGAAATAGCGATCGATGGTCTTGGCGGAAGAGTTCCACTTTTCGATCTTACCACCGCTGCCACCAGAACCTGTTGCATCCAGCAATTCGTCCTGCAGGTCGCCGTCAAAGTAAATGCGGAAGTTCACGGAAGGCTTCTTGTCGGAAAGCAGAGCACCCTTTACAGTGCGGATTCCACCGCTGGTTCCAGACCACATTTCAAAACCGCGGTTGGTGGAATCGATATCCGCTGCAAGGCCACGGCCATTATCTACACCGTCGCCCACCTGTTCAGTTCCCCAGATGACCTTACCATCGGGGCCGCGGAATTCTTCAGAATACTTGTTCTTCTTTTCTTCGTGAACATCGTAAACTTCAAGACCAGCACGGTCCGGATCCATGTCGGAAAGATGCATGGCGTCGCCGTGACCAAAACCGGTACGGTACAGCAAAGTGCCGTCGGACTTGAGGGCTGCAGAACCAAAGACAATTTCATCCTTGCCATCACCGTTAATATCGCCTACAGACAGGTTATGGTTACCTTCGCCATAGAGGCCCTGGCCAGAGGTGGTTGCAGAATACTGCCAACGGTTCACCAATTTTCCATCCTTAAAGTCGTAGGCGGCCACAAAAGCCTGGGTGTAATAACCGCGGCACATAATCAAACTGGGGTGTTCGCCATCCAGGTAAGCAATGGCTGCCAACATACGGTTATCGCGGTTACCGTAATTGTCGCCGGTAATCTTACCGCGGGCAGGCCAATAGTTGATGGTGTTAATTTCTGCACCGGTAGTGCCATTGAAAACAGTCAGGTATTCGTTACCGCTCATGATGGTACCGGTAGAAGTGCGATAGTCCTTGGAAGCGTCGCCGATGACCTTACCCTTGCCATCTACGGTGCCGTCGCTAGTCTTTACTGCGATTTCTGCAATGCCGTCGCCATCCAGGTCATAAACCATGAACTGGGTATAGTGAGCACCTGCACGGATATTGCGGCCAAGATCGATTCGCCACATTTTGGTGCCATTGAACTTATAGGCATCCAGGTAAACGTTGCCGGTGTAACCGGACTGAGAGTTATCCTTGGAATTGTTAGGATCCCACTTCAGTACAAATTCCAGTTCGCCGTCACCATCCAGATCACCCACGCTCATGTCGTTAGGGGTGTAACTGCAAGTAGTGCCGTCGGGTGTTTTCACGCCCTTAGGAACATCTACAGAAATGGTTGCATAGGGGAAGCTGAGACTGCCGGACTTGTAAGTCTTGTCATAAACAAAAGAAAGACCCTGGGCCTCGCCTTCTGCACCAGCCACAACAGGAGCCACAGTGTACTTAGAAGTTGTCTTACCGGTGGCGTCCAGATAGTTGGTTGCCTGCGTTCCGCTGATGGTGGCGATTTTTGCACCATCGCGGTAAAGATTGAATTCCGTATTAGGCTTTTCTGTACCCAGAAGGCGCCAGCTGACAAGCATTCCACCGCCAACGTTTGCGGCGACAAGGCCACGGCTCAAGTTTTCCATTTGACGAGCCGCATTTGCCTGAACAGTCAAACCAAGGCCCAAACCAAAAGCCACAACGGCTTTCACTAATCCATATCCCATAACACACTCCATTCGGGCATAGCCCTTATGTTTTACACCAAGAAGAAAACTAATCTAAAAAGGTTCCTACATCCACACCCTTCCCGATTTTACCGTAGTCCAGGGACTACGGACACCCATTTTCTTCTAATTTGGAATATACATACTTTTTATATAAAAGTCAACACTTTTAAGTTATTTTACAAAATTTTAGAATTTTAACAACAATTCACAAAACAAAAAGTCTACATTTCAAATAAAAATCCTCATTTTTACATTTTTTAAGATACCAGGTTCACTCACCCGTCGTAGAACCGCGCTTTTTTACTACATTTTGGCCCGTTATGGCAAAATGGTGGAGTAAGTTTTCTTGGGAGTGGCTGTTCGATGGAATCGCAGCCCGCTCTCCGACTTTTGTAAAAGTCATTATCGTCACCGGCAAGTCATTCTTTTACTACCACGGCATGACCCGTGCCGCATCCCTGACCTACACCACCCTGGTGGCAGTGGTTCCCCTCCTGATTTTGCTTACATCCATATCCCTTGCCGTGGGCCTCGGCCATTTCATGTCTGATTATTTGCCCATTTTGCTGGACATGCTCAACCTGGACTGGCCCACCGAAGGCCTTATCGAGATCGTCAAGAACGCAGAACACGTTCCCATCGGCAAACTGGGATTCGTCGGCGCACTCGGCCTTTTTGTCACCTTCATTCTGGCATTCGGCAGTCTGGAAACAAACTTTAACGTGGTTTGGGAAAACAAGACCTCCAGAACCTTGCTCCGTCAGACCCAGATCTACACGCCGTTTTTGTTGATTGTGGCCGGCATCATCGGCATGTTTGCAGGATTTGTAAACCACATTCAGCAGGTTTTGAACATGATTGTGGTTGAAGGCTTGCACTTCTCACCAGAAACATTGACCATGATCATCAACGCCTTCTGGTACACGGCATTCCACTTCGCTGCGATCCTTTTGATTTTCTTGATGCTCCGCGCTCTCCCGGCAAGGCCCCGCAAAAAAGCCAAACTTTACACAAAGCACAAACTAACCGCAGTGTCCTTGATGTCAGCCCTCATCTCCTGGGTCGCCATCAACATCTACGTGAAGATCCTTATGTTCATCCAGACCGCCATGGTCACTCGTATGTCCATCTTCTACGGATCCCTAGCATTCATTCCCTTACTTTTGTTCTTGGTTTTTGGAATCTGGACAATTATATTATGTGGAAACAGCCTTGTGTGGACCATCTGTTGTTGGCCCGAAGCCAAGGAAAAGAAATGGAACTGGGCAGCAACCCTGGAGGACGTCCATGAAGATGATGAAACTGGCAAATAAAATTTTCGTTGCAACAGCGCTGGCACTCGTCTGCGCAACCAGCAGCTTTGCAGAACTCCGTTCTGTTCAGTTCACCCCGGAAGAAAAATCCAACGAAGGTCTGAAGGCCTACATCGGTTTTGGTGGAGGCAACTCCATGATTATCGACGACGGAACCATTTTCATGAACCTCCGTATCGGTATCGAATTCAATTCCTTCATTGCCGCCGGCGCCTGGTTTTCCACCATCCTAAGCGATGTTCGCAACTACTCCGCCCCGGTTCCCGAAATGGTGGACTATAACGCATTTGGCCTTCAGGCAGAAGTAACCCCCTTCCGCCACAACTTCTTCTCTATCTCCATTCCGGTGAATATCGGTGGCGGCGCGGTAAACCTTCTTAGAAAGGGCGACGAGGCCTTCTCCTCCGAAGACTACTTCTTCGTTGTCGACGCTTCCGCGCAGTTTAACTTCAAAGTGACCAAGAGGCTAGAGCTGTCTGTAGGCGGCGGATACCGTCTGTTCGCTGGCGTTGAAGCAAGCAACCTGAAAAGCGGCGATTTCAACACTCCCTTTGGCGAAGTTCGATTCACCTTTAAGGAGTAATAGGTTCGAGGTTCGAGGCTCGAGGATCGAGGCTCGAAATTCAAGGTTTCAGGATTCAGGTTATGGCAGATTTCATTTCTCTTCGCGGATGTAGGCTCCACAACCTGAAAAATGTGGACGCCCAGTTCCCGTTGGGAAAGATTACCGTCGTATGCGGCCCTTCTGGCTGCGGAAAATCAACCCTGGTTTTGGATACTTTGCACGGGGAGTCGAAGCGACGTTACCTTGAAACGTTGTCGCCTTTTGCATGCGAATTGCTGGGCGGTCGCAGAAACATTCCTCTGGATAGTGCCGAAGGTTTATCCGCCAGCTTAGCCATTGGACCTAGCCACGGTGAAGCGCCCGCCAAGGCTTATGCTTTAAGCATTTCCGAATGCGACAGCGCTTTGAGGACTTTGTTCGCGGCCTTTGCGAAGCCCGCCTGTCCTGTTTGCGGCAAGCCCATGGAAAGCATCAGCCGCGAAGAAATCATTAGGCAGATCGCCAGCAGACCAGAAGGAACCAAACTGCAATTTTTTGCACGTATGGACACGGGCAGCAAGGTTACTGCAAGCGGGAAACACGTCGAAGGACAGTCCCTGGATAAGTTGTCCGCAGTCTTCCTGGCACAAGGTTATACCCGCGCCATGGCCGACGGCGTGATTTATTCCTTAGCCGACCTGAGGGACAACGAACGGGAAATTTGTCCCGAAGAATTTTTCATTGTGGTGGACCGCGTTATCGTTCGCGAAAACACCCGTACCCGAATTGCAGAAGCGGTGGATGGCGTTTTGCGCCTCACCCATTCTGAATTGACTTTGGACGAAAACGGCACACGAACCGTTTTCAGTACCGTGCCCTGCTGTAAGGAACACGGCGTCGCAGCAACTGCAGAAGGCGCCGCAGCAATCAAGGCACTGGAAGCCGCAGACTTTTCACCCTATTCCAGAGCAGCAGCCTGTACATGTTGTGGCGGAAGGGGAATCGCCAGCGAGGACATCGGCGATGACGGAGATTGCGCCGAATGTCCGGAATGCGGCGGTCTGCGTTTAAAGAAGGAATTCCTGAACGCCACCATTGACGGAATTACCTGGGCAGAAGTTCTGAGCACTCCCTTCTCCCTGCTGGAGAAAAAAGTCCGCGGTCTCTTCGAGGGACGCATCAAACAAAACCTGCTCCCTACCCTAAATAGTCTGCTGGACCGCATCGAGGCCATAAACGAACTAGACATCGGCTACCTGACGGCAGGCCGCTCCGGCACGACCCTGTCCGGCGGCGAAATGCAGCGTCTGCGATTGGCCAGCCTTTCTACCGGCCACCTGAACGGACTTTTGATTGCACTGGATGAACCTGCCAGCGGCCTCCACCATACGGACGTGGACGCCCTTTGGAAGGTTCTGAAAAAAGTTCAGTCCCGCGGAAACACGCTAGTTCTCATCGAACACAATCCCGGCATTATTGAGAAGGCCGACTGGATTATTGAAATGGGTCCGGGCGCTGGCGAAAAAGGCGGCGAAGTCCTGTTCATGGGCCCCGCTAAAGACGTTTTGAACAATCCCGCCTCCCCCACAGGAAACTGGATCAAGTATTTAAGAGGCACGAGGCACGAGGTTCCAGGTTCCAGGTGCGAGGCACGAGGCACGAAAAACGTCGTCAAAGCCATCCCCGTTCGCGATTTCGCCCTCTTCGACATGAAGTCCGTTTCCGCTGATTTTCCTCTGAAGAAATTCAGTGTCATCACCGGCCAAAGCGGCAGCGGAAAATCCACCCTCATGTTCAAGAATCTGGCTGTCCGCGCAAAGGCAGGTGAATTCGCCTCCCTCGGCATCGACGCCCTGTCCATCCTTTCCACAGGGGATTTCCACGGGAACCGCCGCAGCACCGTCCTCAGCGCCATCAACATGGGGAACCTGCTGCGAGACCTGTTCGCAAAGCTTCCCGAAAGTAAAGTCCGTGGTTACGCCGTCGGCAAATTCGCAACCCACGCCGCCGGCGGCCGCTGCGAAAACTGCAAGGGCGAAGGCATCATCCTGGACCCCTCCGGCTACGAAGAAACGGAATGCCCCGTCTGCCTGGGCAAGCGCTTCCGCGACGAAGTTCTTGAAATTCGATTCAAGAGTCTTTCCATCGCCGACATCCTGGATATGGAAATCGGCAACGCCTATAAGCTTTTCGCCAACATGAAGCCCTTCGCCGATAAGCTGAAACCTCTGGTGGATACAGGCTTGGACTACCTGCGTTTAGGACAATCCACCGCCCACATGTCCGGCGGTGAACGAGCCCGCCTGCGCCTTTCCATCGCTCTCGCCCGAGCAAAGGCACCCAACACACTTTTCTTATTTGATGAACCCGCCCGTGGCCTCCATCAAGTGGATATCAAGCACCTGCTGGAACTGATCAACTGCCTCACAGTCGCCGGCCACACCGTCGTCGCCATCGAACACGCACAAGATTTCGTGAACGCAGCGGACTACGTGGTGGAATTGAGCAGATAGAAGTTAGTCCTTGAGGCAACGCAAACTTCGACCGTAGGTCTTGTAGTCGTCGTTCTGGAGTGCGTAGTCGTAATCGTAGCGGAAGTTCTGGTACCACGCGCCGTAGCTACTGTACTCAGAAGCAGACCACAAGTTGGCGAGGTAGCCCTCATTGAGGAAATGGCCACGTTCGCGCCTGTAACCGACGGGGAGCACCGAGAAGCCATACTTGTCGGTACCGTTACCGCTCTTGCCGTAATAATCATTCCAGCCGCTGGTGGATTTCAACAACGAACCGGCAGTGCTGGATCCACCTATGTAGGCGTACAGGGTGCTGTACTCCACGTTCGTGGGCACATGCCAGCCCTCGGGGCAAATGCCGCGGTGGGGGCTATTAGGGGTACAGGTCTTACCGTAGCCGCATTTGGTTCCTGCGTTTACGCTGAACTGGGCAGCACTATCCATCACGGCGCTCCAGGTGTACAGGCGACCATACTTGTCGCAGTTGGAAGCCTTGTTTTCGTAGCACCAGCTGGTGGAATCGGAGGTGTAACTGCTGTAATTGTACTTCACGCCAGTGTATGCGTAGTTCAGGTTTTCCGCCATCCAAGTCTGGGAGCCGATGGTTACTGTCTTGTAGACTTGGTTGTCACGGAGGTCGGTCAAGGTATTTGCCGACGCATCGTATTTACTTCCATCCTTGATGCTAGTTCCTTCGCTCGATGAGCTCAGAATGACGGATGAAGATGAAGAACTTGATGATGCAACGGAGCTGCTAGATCCCGGGTCGGTGTCCGAAATGACACTGGATATGCAACGGATGTACCGAGAATCAACTTCATCTTCATTCACACTAACTTCGACACCCTGATGTTCGTCAAAACTCACATAATAAAATTCGTCCCATTCCTCATCCCAAAAGTCGTTTTCAACATCACACGTTTCACTAATACTCCAGAAACTTGCATATTTTCCAAAAACATTAAACCCATCCGTATGGAGAGCATTATCAATATAACTATGACCAGCAGGTAAAACAGAAAATCCAAAGCGGTCTCTATTTTCTTCACCGTTTTTCCAATAACAAGAGGATTTTAGATATTGACCTGCAGAATCCGCGCCTCCAACAAAATCAAACAGAGTATTCCATTCCTCATTATTCGGCACATGCCAGCCCTGTGGGCATAGTTGAATACGATTTGCCTTGTCCCCAGATAAACCATCGCCAGTTTTAGAATACAAGCGACCATATTTCTTACAGTTATTTATATCGTATTCAAAACATCCCGCATATCCGGATCCGTTGTCGTAATTTAAGTTCTGCGCCATCCAAGTTTGTTCGCCAATGGTAACGATGCTATAAACCTGGCCGTCACGAGAATCAACTATCGTATCTTTCACAATATTCGAATCCGACGGAACACATAAGTCGTCTTCAATCTCTTCTGAATATTCATCACTGACGCAACGAACAGAAAAACCTTTGGTAAAGGGGACATATCCGTCACCATAAATACCGTAATCAAAATAACCTCGTCTAAGACTCAGCCAAACTTCTCTACCGAAATTGGTAGTCCAAAAAACAGCTAACGAATCTTTACCACTAAATTCTATAGATTCACGGGATAAGCCATCCGATTTAACTTGGCCTGCAGGTAGTGCGGTAAACCCAAGATTGTCAGTACCTTGCTTGTAATGCGAAGGCCAGCCTTTTTTTGCCTCCAGTACACGTCCAGCAAAATGATCTTTGTCATAGTATTGAGCGACACTATACATAAGATACGCATATTCTTCGACACTAGGCAAATGCCACCCGTCGGGGCAAACTCCTTGAACGACACCGTTTACATCACAAGACGACCCATATTTATTATCGTCAACAGCTTTAACACCACAACCCAGACCTGTTTTGGAGAATAACCCTGCAGAATCCATAGCCGCAGGCCATAGGTACAGGCGCCCATACTTATCACAATTCTTTGATTTATTGTCGTAGCAAAAACTTTTAGCAGAGCCTACATTATAATCATAGTTCAAATTCTCCGCCATCCAGGTCTGGACACCAATCTTAACTGTCTTGTAGACCTGACCGTCGCGGGCGTCGGTCATGGTGCCATAGCTAACGTCTGTCGAAGACATTCCATTTTCACCACAGGCGGCAAGGCCCAAAGCCAGGGCAAAGGCGCCAACCGCAATCGTACTAAATCCAAAATTTGACTTCATATTATTCACGAGGAGCCTCATCCCTGCCAAGTAAAAATTTATTCTACAAGTAAATCTATAAAGCAAAGCTGCTTTTTTGATAGTAAGCAAGCAAATTCGGCAACGCCACAGACAGCTAGTCCTTTAAGCATCGCACAGACAACCCGTAGCTTTTGTCGTTGACGTAATCGTACACACCGTCGCCTTCGTTGTAGAAGTACCAAAAAACCGGGTAAAGATTATCGGGATCACTTGAACTCCAATAATTCGCGTAGCTGCCTTCATCATTGAAATTGAGATCGTAGTCAAAGTATCCGGCCGGCAAAACAGCAAATCCAAAGGAATCAGAGCCATTACCACCTTCATTCCAACCATCGGTCGACTTCAACTTCGCACCGGCGACACTGTCTCCACCAACAGCAGTCCACAAGGTAATCCATTCATCATCGCTGGGCAAATGCCAGCCGGAGGGGCAAACTCTCATCGCATCAAGCCACGGATACAGTCTCCCGTTTTTTTCGCACCATGCATTGTCTAGTTCATAGCAATAGCTATTCCCGTCATCGTAATTCAGATTCTCCGCCATCCAGGTCTGGGAGCCAATGGTGACAGTCTTGTATACCTGGTCGTCGCGAGCGTCGATTAAAGTTCCCATTACAACGGTTGTCGGATCAACAACAGACACACTACTGCTAGATTCTTCGCTCGATGAGCTCAGAATGACACTGCTGGAGCTCGGGGCAACGCTAGAAGAGGAACCATCCTTTTCGCTGGAGGAGGATGGAGATTCCGAGTCGGAGCCCGGGATGACACTGGAAGAAGAGCTCAGGATGACTCTAGAAGACGAAGAATCATCATCATTTGACGGTCCGTTTGTAGAGCCGCCATCACCACAGGCGGCAAGGCCCAAAGCCAGGGCAAAGGCACCAACGGCAATCGCACTAAATCCAAAATTAAACTTCATATTTTTCATAGGGTCCACAAACCTCCCGTTTTTCAAGATTTGCTCTACGAACAGATTAAAAAATCACTTTCTCAAATATCCTGCATATTGGAACAAACTAAGGCCAAATTCCGGAAGCACAGCAATCAGGTGGTCAAAGATATCCGCCTGGATTCCTTCGTAGGTAATCCATTCTGTCTTGTTGGTAAAGGCGTAAATTTCCAGAGGCAAGCCCTCGGGGGACGGCGGCAACTGGCGGGTCATCAAGGTCATGTTCTGAGCCACATCTTCTAAGGAACGCAGGTAGGCCGTACAGTAGGCACGGAAGGTTCCGATGTTTGTGAGATGACGGCTGTTCACCATATCCAATTCACTGGGCACGGCACCTTCCCCATACTTGGCGGTAAATTCCGATGCAAGCTCAACACGTTTTTCATCCATATACGGCTTCAGGATTTCAATCTTGGAAAGGCGTTCGATTTCATCGGGAGTCAAGAAGCGAATGCTTTGCTGGTCAATGAGCAGAGAGCGCTTGATGCGGCGACCGCCGGATTCTTCCATGCCGCGCCAGTTCTTGAAACTGTTGGTAATGAGATCGTAGGCTGGAATTACAGAAATGGTCTTGTCCCAGTTGCGGACCTTCACAGAAGTCAAAGTGATGTCGATAACCGTACCGTCGGCATTGTGGCGTTCAATTTCAATCCAGTCGCCCTTGCGAAGCAAATCAGAAATATTGATCTGGATACCGGAAACCACGCCCAAAATAGAGTCGCGGAAAATCAACATCAGCACGGTAGCGGCGGCACCCAATGCAGACAAAATAAACACAGGGCTCTTGCCAGAAACCTGGGAAACGATAACAATGGCGCAAACACAGAAAATAGCCAGTTTGATGGCCTGGAAGATTCCATGCAAAGGCTTATTCCTGGTCTTTTGGTTGTTATCGTTCAACGCCTCGATCACATCGAAAATAGAGCAGCCTACCGCAAAACCAACCAGTGCAAACCACACGTTGGAGACTCGGGTACACAAGTCCAGAAGGGTGGATCCCGCAGGCAAAATTTCGGCAATTCCGGTACTGAATACGGCAGCCGGCATGAATTGCAACCCCCTGGAGAAAAAGTTCTTTTCTACCAGGAGGTCGTCAAACTTATTGGGAGTCTTTTCGGCAATTTTCTTGGCAATGGGATTTACCACGAAAAAACACAGTGCCATAGCCAGCACAACGATAATAAGCAATATTGCAAACTTGTAATCCATAGCCTAAAAATAAAAAAATTGCTAGATTATCGACCATGAAAAAATCAGTACCTATTACAGTGCTCACCGGTTACTTAGGAGCCGGTAAAACTACTCTCCTCAACTACGTTCTTAACAATCAGGAAGGCTATCACGTAGCTGTTATCGTCAACGACATTGGCGAAGTCAACATTGACCAGACCCTTATCGAAAAGGGTGGAAACATCACCAAGGAAGATTCCGGCAAGTTGGTTCCCCTTTCCAACGGTTGCATTTGCTGCTCCCTGAAGCAGGACATGCTGGAACAGATTGCCGAAATTCTTGAAACCGGCAAGTTCGACTACATCCTTATTGAAGCCAGCGGCATTTGCGAACCCGTGCCTATCGCACAGACCATTTGCATGGCTGGTTCCCAGCTCCAGGGTAAGAATGGCGAACCTCTCCCCTGCCATTTGGACAGCGTAACCGCAGTGGTAGACGTTCTGCGTCTGGCCGACGAATTCGCTGGTGGCGAAAAGCTTCTCCAAAAGGACCTGGAAGAAACCGACATTGCAAACCTGCTGATCCAGCAGATCGAATTCTGCAACACCATCATCCTGAACAAGGTGGACAGCCTTTCTAAGAAAGACCTGGAACATGTGAAGGCTGTTGTGAAGGCCCTCCAGCCCACCGCCAAGATGATCGAGACCAACTTCGGCAAGGTGGAAATGAAGGAAATCCTGGACACCAAGCAGTTTGACTTCGACAAGGTTGCTGAAGGCGCTGCCTGGGCCATCGAACTGAACAAGATCGACGACGACCACGATGATGATGACGATGAAGACGAACATGAACATCATCACCATCACCACGATGATGACGATGACCACGATCATGAACATCACCATCATGACCACGACGATGAAGACCACAGCCACTGCGATCACGAACACGGCGTTTGCCACTGCGGTCATCATCACGACAAGGATCATCCCCATGGTGACGAATACGGCATTTCTACCTTCGTGTATGAACGCCGCCGTCCCTTCGATCGCAAGAAGTTCGAAGCATTCCTGGACGATTATCCTAACGCAATCATCCGCACCAAGGGTCTCCTGTGGTTCGCTGACGAACGTACCGAAAGCTACCTGTTCGAACAGGCAGGCAAGCAGGCAACCGCACAGAATTTCGGTCGCTGGTTTGCTGCAGAAGACAAGGCTACCCAGGATTACATTCTCGCCCAGAATCCTGACCTGAAGAATGTTTGGGACGATGAATACGGCGACCGTATCATCCGCCTCGTCTTCATCGGCCAGCACATGGAAAAGAAGAAGATCATCGCAGTTCTGGACAGTTGCCTGGACAAGTAATTAACAGACTTAGTTCAACAAAAAGCCCTGCGAGCCAAATCGCAGGACTTTTTCTATTTTTTTTGCATACAGAAATTAGGAGGTTTATTTGACTATGATCAAGTCAAAGTTTATTTGGGTTAGCGCATTCGCCATCGCATTAATCAACGCCTGTTCCAGCGGCACCGATGCCGATGAAACCAGCGGCGTTTTCCCCGAGCGCTGGGCAAACAATCCTGCAGGTTACGGAAGTGAAATTTATTCAGTTGCCAAAGGCGATTCCATCAATGGATTCCAATGTTCCGTTTATGAAAAAGGAAATGAAGTCATTGAATCCTCCATTGAATTTCAATCAGGATTTGAAATCAAGGCCATATACCGCAACCTCATCAAAAACGACAGCATCACAGTAACTGTTTTCGTCGGCATGGAACCTTATACAAAAATGACCATGGAAGACATGTGTAACCAAATGACCCAAAGCGCTGATACAGCCAATGGTGCGTACGTGGTTTGCGAAGATGATTACATCAAAGAAGTCGCATTCGGTTCATATACAGTGTCCGATTCTATCGCAATCGCGAGGACAAAGGAACAGGCTATCAAGAAATGTAAGCAAAAAGACCTTGACTACGAAGTACCCGCCGGCAACGACGCTTTCGAGGAGCCATCTTGCGTCCCCGACACCCTTTTCAAAGCAGACGGTTCCTACACCCTGGATATCCCGGATAACTGCAACTAGCTTTCACTTCAATTCTTGGCACAATTTTTGCAATATAATCGGTTGGAGTAATCCAGCCGATTTTTGATTTTTCTAAATTTTGGCCGTTAAAATTTAACGAGGTAACTATGCTTTTCAATTTCGACATGATCCAGAAGGTCTATGCCAAGATGCCGGCCCGCGTTGACGGTGCACGCAAGCTCCTTGGCCGTCCCCTCACCCTTGCAGAAAAGATTCTCTACACCCACTTGATCGATGGTGCAGAATCCAAGCAGTATGTTCGTGGTACTGATTTTGCCGAATTCCATCCGGACCGCGTGGCAATGCAGGACGCTACCGCCCAGATGGCTCTCCTCCAGTTTACAACTGCTGGAAAATCCAAGGTCGCTGTTCCAAGTTCTGTACATTGCGACCACTTGATTATCGCCAAGGAAGGTGTGGAAATTGACCTCCCGAAGGCAAAGTCCGACAGTAAGGAAGTGTACGACTTCCTCCAGTCCGTTTCCGCCAAGTACGGCATTGACTGCTGGCTTCCGGGCGCAGGCATCATCCACCAGGTGGTTCTCGAAAACTACGCCTTCCCCGGTGGCATGATGATCGGTACCGACTCCCACACTGTGAACGCAGGCGGTCTCGGCATGCTGGCTATCGGTGTTGGCGGTGCTGACGCTGTGGATGCCATGGTTGGCCTCCCCTGGGAATTGAAGTACCCGAAGATGATCGGTGTGAAGCTCACCGGTAAGCTCCAGGGCTTTGCAACCGCTAAGGACATCATCCTGAAGCTGGCTGGCATCCTCACCGTTAAGGGCGGCACCAACGCTATTATTGAATACTTCGGCGAAGGCGCACGTAGCCTCTCCGCTACCGGCAAGGCAACCATCGCCAACATGGGTGCAGAAGTGGGCGCAACCTGCTCCACCTTCAGCTACGATGATTCCATGAGCCGTTACCTCAAGGTTACCGGCCGTGCAGAAGTTGCCGAAGCCGCCGACAAGATCGCTTCTTACCTCCAGGCAGACCCGGAAGTTGAAGCCGAACCGGAAAAGTACTTCGACCGCGTTGTGGAAATCGATCTTTCCACTCTCGTTCCCCACTACAATGGCCCCTTCAGCCCGGACCGCGCTTTCGCAATCACCGACATGGCAGAATCCATCAAGGCAACAGACGCAAAGCCGGAATCCAAGGACGAAGTTAGCGCAGCCCTCATCGGTTCCTGCACCAACTCCAGCTACGAAGACCTCTACATGGCAGCAAGCATGATCAAGCAGGCTCTCGCCAAGGGTCTCGGCCCGAAGTGCCCGCTGATCATCAACCCGGGTTCCGAACAGGTTCGCTACACCGCTGAACGCGACGGCCTCATCGACATCTTCAAGCAGTTCGGCGCAGTGATCATGACCAACGCTTGCGGTCCTTGCATTGGCCGTTGGGACCGTGCTGGTGCCGACAAGAAGGAATTGAACACCATCGTTCACTCCTTCAACCGTAACTTTGCAAAGCGCGCTGACGGCAACCCCAACACTCACGCTTTCGTTGCTTCCCCGTTGATGGCTGTAATCGCAGCTCTCTCCGGCAAGCTCACTTTCAATCCGGCTACCGACACCCTCGTCAATGGCGAAGGCAAGGCTGTGAAGTTGGATCCTCCTGAAAAGTGCGAACTTCCGGTCAACGGCTTCGAAGTGAAGGACGCTGGTTTCCAGGCTCCGGCAGAAGACGGTTCCTCCATCACCGTGACCATCAATCCGGAAAGTAAGCGTCTCCAGGCTCTGGCACCGTTTGCTGCATGGGACGGCAAGGACATCATGGGCGCTCCGATCCTCATTAAGGCCAAGGGCAAGTGCACCACCGACCATATTTCTATGGCAGGTCCGTGGCTCAACTACCGCGGTCACTTGGAAAACATTTCCAACAACATGCTCATCGGTGCTGTGAACGCATTCAATGGCGAAACCAACAAGGTTCTCTGCCAGTGCGGTTCCTATAAGGAAGTTCCGGAACTTGCTAAGGTTTACAAGAACAAGGGCATCGGCTCCATCGTTATCGGTGACGAAAACTATGGTGAAGGCTCCAGCCGCGAACACGCTGCTATGGAACCCCGCTTCCTGGGCGTTAAGGCTGTGATCGTGAAGAGCTTCGCTCGTATTCACGAAACCAACCTGAAGAAGCAGGGCATGCTGGCACTCACCTTCGCTAACCCGGCAGACTACGACAAGATCCAGGAACAGGACGTGTTCGACATTCTCGGCCTCACCGAGTTTGCTCCGGGCAAGCCGTTCACCTTGGTGGCACACCACAAAGACGGTTCCGCCGACAACATCACCCTGAACCACACCTACAACGAACAGCAGTGGGCATGGTTCAAGGCCGGTTCCGCTCTGAACTTGATCAAGCTCAATAACAAGTAATTAGGAATTCGCGCGGAATCCTCCGCGCAGTTCTTGAAGAAAAAAAGTCCTGGGCCAAAACCCAGGATTTTTTTGCATTTGAGTTACGATTTTATTTCTTGCAGCCTTTTCCGAAAGCGTCCAAGACCTTGTTCACAGAAAGTTTTGAAATGGCCTTCACGTGAGCAGCCTCGGCATCACTTCCCACGCCTTGGGGCTGTTCCACAAGTTCTATAGAGCCAGCTTTCATCGCAATGGTTCCGCGGGAAGTATAAAGGGATCTTCCTGAATTCGGCTTGTCGGTAAAGTTCAAGGTTGCAGAAAGCGTCGGCAAACTGGAATCATCAGAAATCGCGACACCAGCATCCATCAAGAACATCTGCAATGCGCCGCATTCCGCCACTTCGCCAGAGCAAGCCAACTGGTAGGCACAACCCGTCTTTTTAGCCTGGTAGGCAACGGTCTTGGTAAGCAAGGAAGACTGACGCACAAACTTGAAGTTCATATCCGCATGGACAATCACTTCACCGCTGGGTTTCTTTTTCATCACATCTTTCAGCGAGAAAACAGCCTTACCCTTATTGTTGGTTTTTGCCGCAGCCAGGTTCTTGTGATCCTGGGTGATGGCAATGGGGAAATCCGCAATGGGACCAACGAAATCAACAACAGTCACCACCAAGGTTTCCTTGGTCAAATTTGTTTCCATTTTCACAGAAGACAAATTGGCGGTCATGAATTCCGTAAGTTCCGCCAAGGTGGATTCCAGGCGTAGATTCTTGGGAACTGCCTGAACAAAGGACAAGTCTTCCAAAAGGTCGTTATAATCCCCAGCCATCTTTTCCAAAAGGACCATGTCCTTTGCCACCTTGCGGTAATCTCGATCCAACATATCCAAGCGGATTACGGAATCCTTGGAATTCATCTGGATACGCATTTGTTCAATATCCACAAGAATCTTGGAAGCCAGCTGGTCCAAATCCACGGTAATCGTAGACTGATACACGCCGTCCTTCACAGGAGCGGCAACGATCTTTGCGCCTTTCAACAGGACATTGCTAAAAACGGACTTCCTACTTTCAAAAGTAGACTGGACATTGCCTGCCGCGTCTTCGGTGGTATGAGTTTCCATAGAAGATTTCACCGCAGAACTGACCTGCATGGCAACACCTTCCATCGCCTTCTTGTCAGCGTCTTTCTGAGATATCTTGGACGTTGCGGTATAAGTCACCATGTTTGCTGCCACGGCCAAGGCGGGAACAAAAGCTGCCAAAGCAGAAATAAATCGGGTCATCTTTTTCATTACTGAATTTCCAGGATAATCAGTTTCTTGGTAATGTTCTGCTTTCTAACCTTGGCAAGGCCATTCAGGGTTTCAAAGAATTCACCATAAACCATCTGGGCGTCTTCATACTTATCCGGATCAGCATAAATCATCAAGTCGTAAGTATTGCGGCTCATGGAAAGGACCTGCATTTTATTGAACTTTTTACGGATCTGCACAGAAACCATGTTGGAAATTTCTTCAGCCTGATCGTCCGTAAATTCACCGGTCAAATGAGCAACCACTTTATACTGCACGCCCAGTTCCAATTGTGCGGCAAGTTTAGTGCGAATCTTATTTTCCAAGCCAACGATTGCCTTCTGCATAGCCTTCTGAACAAAGGCACGCTGAGATTCTCCCGCAGTCATTGTCATTTGAACAGATTCACTTCCCAAAAGTTGTGCCGTAGAAGCTTCGCTAGCATTCAAGTCAATCACGATTTCGTTTTCATGAATCGTTCCTGCGTAAGTAATATTGATGTCGGCACCCACTGTGAGGCCTGCCGCATAAGCCAAGTCTTCATCGTTGCCCGCAATGGCAGACTGCAATTCCACAACTTCATCAAGCTGAGCCTGACTTTCCAAGCTGACCACGTTATAATCTCTACTGGTCAGGTAAGCGTTAATCACTTCCATGGCAGTCTTTGCCAAGGGATTGGAACGGACCACTTCGATGTTCGCGTTCATTTTTCCAGTCAAAGCAGGAGCCACCAAAACAGTAGGCGCTATCTTGAAGGGAATACGAACCAGTTCCACGGGAGCTTCTTCTTCAGATTCTGCAGGAACAGTCTTCACCGTTTCTTGTGCAGGCTGATTTCCAGCACAGCCCACAAAGCACAAAACACCAAGTGCAACCAAGAAATTCAAAAGTTTCATCATCTTATCCATTTTCAAAATTATAACAAATCCCGCTATTCCCTAGACAAACCATTGGACTGAACCAAACGCTGGTATTCCTGACGTTCAGAAACAATTCTGTTACGAGCCTTTCCACCGGGGTGATTGGTAATCAAGCAGAATGCCTCATAAGTTTTTCTAGCAGAGTAATTCTTTCCATTCTTGGCAGCCACCACCACTTCGAAATCCACAATCTTATTGCGATTGAGTTCAATGGGAAGTTCATATTCCAAGGAAGTCAAATCTCGTTCACGAATCGTCTTCACAATTCTTTTGCCACGACGGACGACAATAGAATCAATTTCCTTCAGGTTGGACTTTGCAATTCCAGCAAGATTAATCTTCATGTTGGTATTGTACTTTGTTGCCGGCGGATCAACATGGATGCGTTCATCACGTTCACCCAAATCAACGACTAGGTCATCAATGGTAGGCGGCTCTTCATAGCCTTCGGGAGGCACGTACTGGGCCACCCATCTATAACATTCCACTTCAACATTGCCATCGCTACAAGTTGCAATGAAACGCTTCTTTCCGTAGGCCTTTATACCCCAGGAGAATTCCTTGCGGTAGAAGCCATCGGCGCCAACCTTCACACGTTCGCCCCATACGGTAACAATTGTTCCCGGAGTCACACGAGCTTGCAACGTAACTGAGGGAACATAAAGTGTATCCAAGGGACTGGACTTAAATTCAAGAGATTTCCTATAAGCCTTTTGACGTTCAGCATAGCTATCATCAAAAGTCTTCAAGTTCTTTTCAAGAGACTGGGAGGTAAGTTCTGCGATTACCGCAGTCAAGGAATCAATCACCTTCACCAAGTATTCTGTACCAGAGGAGGCAAGGTCCAACATTCTTGCGTCACCGTTTTCATCAACAAGAACGGTCTGGTTCTCCAACAGCATTTTCTTTTGGCCTGTTTTGCTGGAAACATCCACCTGACCTTCCTTCAAGGAAACCACAGTCTTGTTCTTCGCAATTCCAACAAAGCCTGCGGTACCACGGATAGCAGCGTTTGCGTTACCCGTCTTCATTTTATAGTAGGCATTTCTCTGCTTTTGGACATCGAAATAAACCTTACCATTTCCAATAGCAACCAAGACAATTTTAGACCCGATGGAATCCTGTTCAGATTTCAAGGTCACATCGGAATTTTCCGAAATGACGAAAACAGAACCTTCATTTGCAACAAGCTTTGCTTCAGATTCAATTCTCGTTTGAACGCGGTCGTCTTCAACGACTTTTTGGCCAATACGAATTTGTTTCCAAATATCGCCCTGACCACCCGGCTGTTTCAATACGTCGCCAATAATGCTGCTGGCAGTTGTCACAAATTTGGAGTTATCTACAGAATCCTCTGCGGCTGCATTATTTACTTCATTAGAACCAGGGCCACTTTTACCCTGATCCTTATTTCCGTTACAGCCCGCAAGGACTAATAACAAAGTAAAAACAACTGTAAAAAATCTCTTCATAGGTTCTCTTTTAACTCCACCCCTAAAATTTAATTAAATTTTAAACAGACAAATGAATTTTAGGGTTTCCCTACAAGGAGAACAAGAATGAAAAAGTTGATGGCAGCTCTTGCCGTGGTCGCCATGATGGCCGGTTGCGCAAGTACCCCACAGGAAAAGGCCGCAGACGCTCTCAGCGAACTGATTACCACTAAGAACAAGTTAATCCGTGATGGTCAGCTGGCAGGAATTGGTGTAGGCATTTCTTCCGATGAAACCGTAGCTTACGACAAGGCCGACGTGAATGCCCGTGCAGACTTGGCCAAGCTTATTGATGCAGAAGTTCAGTCACTTACCAAGGGTTTCAAGGAACAGATCACCGTCGATGGTATGGAATCTGTGGCAGAACATTTCCAGAGCACCGTCAAGACCACCGTTGATGTGCAGCTGAATGGCGCAACCATGACCAACGTCAAGGTTGAAACCGTAGAAGGCAAATTCAAGGTTTACGGCATCGTCACCCTCAACACTTCCCTCATCGAAGAATACATCAAGTCCGTTGAAGACACCGAACAGAAGCTGACTGAAGAACAGAAGCAGGCTGTTCGCGAATTGGCCCAGAAGGCCTACAGCGAACTGGATATCGAATATTCCGAAGAAACTAGCGATGTTCGTTAGTGGTCGGTTCTAATCCGCGGAAGAAGGACAAGCCTTCGTAATCGGATTTAAGAGCCTGGACACTCTCGCCAATCATGTAAAGACTTCCCGTAATCAAAACGGGGAGTTTTTTATTTTCGGAGTTTTCGGCGTCAGCATCGGCAGCGGCGCAAACACTGTCCAGAAATTCACGGCAAAGCAAACCTTCACTGGAAACAGGCAAGCCTAAGTCGCTTAAGATCCCTCGCAAATCATCCAGTTCACGGAAACGGGGATAAGGCGTTTTGGTAATATGCCAATGGCTTACGTGAGGAGCCATCAGTTTCAGCATTTCATCTACGTCCTTGTCCTTGAGGGCTCCAAAGACGCAGTGGAACTTTTTGCCAGGATAATACTTGTCCAAGGATTCCACAAGGCGACGAACCGCATGGGAATTGTGGGCTCCATCCAGAATAAAATCCACCTGGCCTTGGGCATTTTCCAGCTTTTGCATACGGCCCGCCCAGGAACGTTTTTCCAAGGTTTTCAAAGCCAGAGTATCGTCGTAGCCCACGCCATTAGCACAGCTACCGACAACAACATTCAAGAACATCTTTGCCGCCGCCAGGGACAAGCTTGCATTTTCAACGTAATGCTGGCCCAAGTTAGGCAATTGAATATCGAAACGAATTTCAGGGACAACGACTTTTGCCCCAAGGGACTTCGCATATTCTTGAGCTTCAGCCAACATTTCCGAAGACAATCCGCCAAGAACAAAAGTCTTTCCAGAAACCTTATCCGAAGACGTTCCCAGCACACCCATTTTTTCTCTTAGAATTGCAACTTCGGTAGCGCCCAGAACTTCTGTATGTTCCAAGCCGATACTTGTCACCACAGCTACATCGCCATCGGCCACAGCGGTACTATCCAGACGGCCACCCATTCCTGCTTCAAGAACGGCAACCTGAACGCCAGAATTTGCGTAATGCAAGAACGCGACCAAAGTCAAAACTTCAAAAAAGGTGGGCTCAATTTTTGCAGCTTCCGCGCGATCCTTATTCACCAGGTCCGCAGCATCCTTGACCTGAAGCAGATAGCGGTTCAAATCAAATTCACTGATGGGTTCGTCATTCACTCGAATACGTTCGCGGAGGTTCACCAGATGGGGGCTGGTATACAAAGCAGTCTTCAAGCCGTGAGCCTGCAGAACACCTGATAAATAGTAGCTGGTTGAACCCTTGCCGTTTGTACCGACAACGTGAATCGTCTTGAACTTTTTCTGAGGATTTCCAAGGGCTTCGCAAAGGCAGCGAGTAGATTCCAAACCAGGCATCATCCCGAACATCAAGCGGGAATTCAGATATTCTATACCATCATAGAGCATGCCTTATAATATAGAACATTCCATTTCTCCGAAAATGAAGTATCTTTATTTTAGATACGATTTAATTTACAAGAATAACCGGTTTCATTTTCTATATCATTTTTTAGATAGGTTCTTATATGCGTCGCAAGATCACAAAGGCAAAGCCCCTTTCTCTTTTTGTCTTTCTGGTAATCGTCCTTGTTGCGTTGATTGCAGAAGTCCAGGCAAAGGTAGACCCCGAAGCAAAGGCGCAGCACTACGACTACCGCGGCGCCGGCCAGCAAATGCGTCGCATCTATTATGGGGACCTGCAGGAAACTTTGTACTGCGGCTGCAAATACATGGACAAGAAACACGTGGATTTTTCCACCTGCGATTTTGAGCCTCGCTACAATCCCAAACGAAAAAGCACGAAACGCGCCGAATCCATCGAATGGGAACACATCGTCACCGCCCACAACATGGGTCACTTTCTCCCCTGCTGGAAAGAAGGAGGCCGCAAGAACTGCAGCGCCAACGACGACACGTTCAAAATCATGGAAGGGGACCTGCACAACCTCTACCCCGCCATCGGCGAAGTCAACGGCGACCGCAACAACTTTATGTACAGCCAGTGGACCAACGATCCCGAGCCCATGTACGGCAAATGCAAAACCATCGTGGACTTCAAGCTGAAAAAAGCACAGCCCCGAGAAGAAGCCCGCGGCATCATCGCCAGAGTCAGTTTCTACATGGAAAAGACCTACGGCGTAAAGCTTTCCAGCCAAGACCGAAAGCTATTTGAAGCCTGGGACCGCCAATTCCCCGTCACCCCCAGGGAATGCGAACGAGACAGGCGAATTTTCAAGGTTCAAGGAGACCATAATCCCTTTGTATACGAGAAATGCAAAGAAACGGGCTTTTAGGCCACTACAAAAACAGACCTTCTTAAACGTATAGATTTTTTTACTAACTTCTTAAAGTATTTGGTCAGAGGATTATTATGCGTCGTTTAACAGTATTATTAGCACTTTTTGCTTGTAGCGCTTTCGCTCAGGTGGAATTCCCCATCGGTTCTAAAGTCGTAAACGTCACTAAGGACCCTTACTTTGCAAAAGCCGATGGCAAGCATGATGACACCCAAGCCATCCAACAGGCTTTGAACGACCATCCGGATGGTGACTACATCATCTACCTTCCCCATGGTATCTACAAGATTACAGAACAGCTGACTTGGCCACAGACTGAAAAGGACGAAACCGCCACCCGTCGCACCATTTTGCAGGGTCAGAGCATCGGTGGAACCATCATCCAGCTGGCCGACAGCACCTACGGCTTCGATAACGAAGACTTCCCCAAGGCTGTACTTTACACTGGTACCGGTCCGGAACCCCGTATCCGTAATGCCATTCGTGACTTAACCCTCAGAACCGGCAAGGGCAACCCCGGTGCCATCGGTGTGCAGTTCAACGCCGCCAACCAGGGAACCATCAGCAACGTCAAGATTTATTCCAACGACACCACCGGTGTCTACGGTATCGACATCAGCTTTACCGACAAGATTGGCCCCCTTCTGTTGAAGAATGTGGAAGTCCGCGGATTCAAAACTGGCATTTACACCAAGGGTGAAACCGGCTCCGTCACCATGGAACACGTGACCTTGGGTGGCCAGACCAAATACGGTCTTGAAAACGAAGATATGAACCTGGCAGTCCGCGCCCTTCGTTTCAAGGGTTCCGTCCCTGCAGTCTACAACCACGGCGAATATTCCATCATGAGCCTTGTGGATGGTACTTTGGAATACGATCCGGGTAAAAAGAAGCCCTCCAAGGTTACAGCCATTGTCAACGAAGGCCATTTGTTCGCCCGTTCCATGAAGGTCAGCAAGTTCCACACCATGTTGAGGTCCAACAAGAAAGGTGTCATGGAGGAACTGACCAACAGTGAAATTATTGAATACACCACCGAAGCTAGCAAACAGCTTTGCCATAGCCCCAAGCAGTCCATGCGCGTACCTGTGGCAGAAACCCCGAACTTCGCCGAACAGAAAGCTGGTGACTGGATTACCATCGCTGGCGACTACGGTGGAAAGGCAAACACCGGTTCCGACGATTCCAAGGCAATTCAGGAAGCCATCGACGACGGTGCAGAAACCCTTTACTTCCCGCCGGGAGGCCGCTGGACCATCAACCGCGACATTTATGTCCGCAACCGCGTCCGCCGCATTCTCGGTACCGAAGCCCGCATCGACGGTAAGGGCAAGTTCATCATTGAAAAGGGTGCGTTCAACGAACTCACCATCGAACGTTTCTCTGAATTCGGCAACGGCATCATCCAGAAATCCACCCGTACCATCTTGATGAAGAACATGATGGTGAAGTCTCTTGAAACCGACGAATTCGGCAAGGGCGACATCTTTATGGAAGACGTTTCCATCGGAACAATCCAGATTAACAGCCAGAGGCTCTGGGGCCGTCAGGTGACCATGATCGGCGACACCAAGGGTCCGAAGATTACCAACAACGGTGGCACCATCTGGATTCTCGGCCTTACAGCAAAGAAGGGTAACACTGTCCTCCAGAACTTCAACAAGGGTTCTGCCGAACTTATCGGCGTAGAAGTCGAAGCCAGCGAAAAGGCCAAGGAACGCCCCATGTTCATCAACGACAATTCCGGCCTCAGCATTATGGGTCTCCGCGAAACCTTGACCCGCGGCAACCCCTTCCTTAAGGTTGTTGAAGATTCCCGTCAGGCTTCCGCCATCAAGGCTCTCTTCGGAAAGCAGCTCCTCCACACGGAAAACGGAGGCGCCATGCTGCCCTTGTTCGTAGGCTACGCCCCGAAGCAAGGTGCCAACGAAAAGCCCAACGTTTCCATTCCCAAGGAAATGATCCTGGTGCAACCGAACCGTCTCCGCATTTCCGGCATTGTTGAAGACGATGGCCGCGGTGACGGTCTTTGCGAAGTTCCCGTCCGTTGGAAGAAGGCTCTGGGTCCGGGTAAAGCAATCTTCTCCGACACCACGGCATACGAAACAGATGTTTCCTTTACAGCAAGTGGCCGTTACAACGTGATCCTCACTGGCGACGACGGTTACCAGACTGGTGCAGACACCGGTAAGGTCTACGTATTCGACAAGCGCTACACCACCATGGACAACAGCGGCAACAACATTCCCAGTGGCCGTGGTGCAGCAACCTGGATTTCAGAATTCGACAACTACAGTCCCCACAGCAGCGATCCGGAATTGCGCGTAGCAAACGTTCCGGAACAGGCAGGCAAGCTTTATCTGAAGTTCGACCTTTCCGCTTTGCCGGGTCCGCTGTTTGACGTTGCATTGCAGTTGGTCATGCCGGATTCCATCAAGAAGCCGGTCCAGCTCAACATCTTCGGTCTGAAGGAAACCTCCAAGGACATGTTCTTCGGCGATCAGAAGCTTGGCATTGACTGGTCCGAAAACGAACTTACCTGGGAAAATGCTCCGGCAAACCTTCCCCAGGCTGGCGGCCAGTTCAACATCCGCAAGAACTCCGGTGGTGGCGTTGATACCAAGTACGCAGAATACCTGGGCATCATCACCCTCAACCCCAAGTCTCCTCTGGGAGCCTTCCTCCGTTCACCGACCCTTACGGAATTCTTCAAGCGTAAGCATGCTTCCAACCTTTACACTTTGATCCTTACCGCAGTGGATCAGGGCGAAACCATCATGCCTTCTCCCAGTACAGGCAAGCAGTTCGCACCGTCTCTGTACGTGGGCTATTTCGACAACACCCGTTCCGTGGGCGGCGACGCCATGGACGGCGGTTATACTTTGACAAAGGTCAATGTGGACAAGTTCTCTCTCGACTGCAACTTTGACTTGACCGTCGGCTATCCGCAGTTTGTACAAATCGAAATCGTCAACGAATTCGGCAAGCGCATGCTCACCGTTGCAGCACGTGACCTGGATGGCGAAAAGAAGACCAACTTCAAGTTTAAGGCAAAGGCCTTCCCCACAGGCAAGTACACGCTGAAGGTCATCGGCGAAGCATTCACCGCAGAACAGAAATTCTACATCTTGAACTAGGAATACAAAGATGAGCATCAAGAAACTTATTGCATTAGGTTTGTTTTCGCTTACCTTCGCAGGACTTACCGCCTGCGACAAAGGTTCCACGTCCCCTGAAGACGACAGCAGTTCTTCTGTCGCCTCATTCAAGTCTAGCAGTTCATTTAGCAACGACCGTGCAGACGTAGACTACAAGGGCGAAATTGTTCTTGGCGACACCATGCGTCTCTACATCGACGTAGGTGAAGAAGGCGAAGACTCCACGGAAATCTACATCGACAGCAGCGCCACCTCCATTCCGCTGTACCTGGGCGAATTTGTCAAGGGAAGCCGAATCAAGGTTTTCGTAGGCGCATCCGAACTGGAAGACGCAAAGATTCGAATCAAGAATGAACAGGGCGAATACCTCCGCGCCGTCACTGCCGTTCCGAAGAGCGCAAACAGCAAGGATTCCGTCTTCGCAAACTACATCGTCCCCGGTTTCGGTTCCGACACCACAAAGATGTTCAATGACTCCAACGAATTCATCGTCTTCAACAAGAGCCACTACTACGTGGAAGTTTCCGGCGAATTCACAAATGAATCCGCATTGAAGCTTAAGGCTGTGGTTGATACCGCCTATTATAACTACGTAGGCGATACCAAGACCATTTCCATGAAGATGACCGACACAATCCGCGGCGTCGTTCCCATGAGCGATTCCCTGGAAGAAATCGACATCGAATTCGATGCCGCGGAAGGATACAGCATCAACCTCAAGTCCTTCGGCAAGAACATTTCCAAGATCCAACTCAAGGATGGCGACGACGTTGTCGGCACCCATACCAAGGATCTCGACACTCTGCTCGTTCCCAACGGCTCCGTAGAATGGACTCTGAATATTGCTACCGAAGACGCAGCCTTCATCGCCCTTACCGGCCCCTTCGCCTTTATTGATGTAGAAGCAAAGGCCCGTGCCTTGGAACAAGGTGAATATTTTGCAAATCCGGACTCCATCCAAAAGCCGGGTGCAACGTTCACCCGCACTCGACCGAAGGACGATCCGGAAAAAGCCATCTACAAGTACAACCTCCGCCAGGAACAGTACATCTGGATCGGCGATTTCAAGAAGGGTGATTCCATTCTTGTTGAGCACAAGATTTCCAACTACTCCGACGAAAACAGAGTTAGCCCCGTAACCATTGAAATCCTTGACAAGAACCAGAAAAAGCAGGCCACCGTAAACTCTGTCTATGGTGGTGGATTCTCCGTCACCAAGGATATGCCGGAAGGTCCTTACTACCTCCACTACCTCCGCTTAAATTCGGAACCTCTCGACCAGGTTTCTGAATCCATGCGTTACGTTCTTCAGCTTCACACCCTCGTCCAGCAGCTCGGTTCTGTAGAATCCATGGAGTTCTACAATACCGAAAAGGACAACACCTACAAGGTCATCAGCCCCGTTCCGGGCGACACCATCCGATTCAACAAGTTCGTCTTCTTGATGGAACCGAACAAGGATAAGGGTTGGAAGGAAGTCGGTGACAACGTTCGTTGGTATGTTCCTTGCGAAGACCTCCAGTACATCAATAACAAGTACAAGATTTCTTCCTGCCAGAGCAACGGAACCGGAGAACAGCAAATTTCTGCAAGCTACTTGATCGTACAGAATGATAGCGACGGAGAAACCGCCAAACTGATTGCAGAAAGTATTGCAGACCCCACAATGAGAGACACCCTGGATGTCATGATCATTGCAAAGTCTGAAGAAGACTAATTATTAAACTTCCCAAATCTGATTGGGAAGTTTTCCTATATCGCGGAAGTCCAGCTTACCGGCAGACGGTGCAGAAACACTGACCAGGCGAGCAAGAGGCTTGCCGGCACGTTCAATAACGATTTCTTCGTCCTTGATGGCAACCTGGTTCAGAAGGTTGCCAAAATTTTGACGGACTTCCATTGCGGATACAACTTTTGCCATAGTATCCATAAAATAGTTATATTCTCACTGTGGAAACAGAAGTAAGATCCTATACAGTCACCCAATACATGACTTCCCTCAAGAGAAAGGTGGAAGAAACCCCTGCTGTATGGGTTCGTGGTGTCATTACCCAGATTACGCAAAAGCCAAATATCGTCTATTTGACCATTGCGGACTTTGAAGAGGGTAACGTCAAGCCTATTTCTGTAGTAAGCCTTTCCTGTTTTGCAGGACGCTTTGCTGCCATCCAGTCAAAGATCATGGCCTGCGGCAAGCCTTTTGAGCTGAAGGAACAACTTAAGGTCAGTTTTTTAATCAAGGCCGAAATCTACGTGCCCTATGGAAAGTTGCAGGCACAGATTTTGGACATTGACCCGGTATACACCATCGGAGAACTGGCTGTCACACGAGGCGAAATTCTGAAGCGTTTAGCTTTGGAGGGCCTTCTCGAGAAGAATAAATCGCTGGAGCTTGCTCCGGCCCCCATGCGCATCGGTTTGATTACCGGCGAAGGCACCGCCGCCTACAAGGACTTCACCACGAAGCTGGCAGACTCCCCCTTCGCATTCAAGGTCATGACCATCTATGCGAAAATGCAAGGTGCAGAGACCGAGGCCACGGTGCTTACGGCACTGGAAAAACTTGCAAAAGTAGACGCCATTGACGTGGTTTGTATTGTTCGAGGAGGCGGGTCCAAGACGGACTTGAACTTCTTCGATAGCGAAGCCTTGTGTCGAGCTGTTGCAAACTTTCCCGTTCCCGTATTCACAGGCATCGGTCACGAAATCGACAAGAGCCTGCTGGACGAAGTGGCTTACCAGAGCTGCATCACTCCGACCGACACCGCAAAGCAGCTGGTTGATCGCGTTGCCGAAAGCTGGAACAGGATGCAAGTCACCGCCCAGGAAATTGCAGCGGGAGCCAAGGACACACTGGTTCACGCAAACCAAGCCCTCGCCAATTTCGGGACAACTCTCCAGCAGAAAGTTACAAGCCGCATCCAAGGCGAAAAAACGAAACTTGTGGTATGCGGAAGCAATCTCAAACGAGACTTGAGCTATATCATCCGTAGTGAAAATGCACGCCTTGACCGCAACATAGAAGGTCTTCACCAAGGTACACGAAAAATTCTTGACCTGGCAAAGTCAAAATTTACTTTGTTGGAAACCAAGGTAAAGGCTGCCGACCCGGCTACCGTTCTGGCAAAGGGTTACTCCCTGACCTTAGACTCTACCGGCAAGTTTGTTCGTAATGCAAGTCAGCTTAAAACAGGCGACAAGCTCACCACTCGTTTCAAGGACGGCGAAGTTTCTTCCGTAGTTCAGTAAAGTGGCTAAGGGGAGTCTAAGCCTACGTTATTGAAACTGCGGCAGTGCGTCAATTTTTTGAAATCGTTTTGTTTCCGGATCCAAAGCGAAATAGCGCACGGCATCGCCAAGGGAAAGCATCACATAGTTTGGGGTAAGAAACTGCAGGTACTTGTTCAGCTGTTGCTGCAATACCGGCCAGTTGTATTCCCCAGGAGCCTTGCATTCCACCAAAAGCCAAGGTTTGTCAATGGTCGCCCCTGCACGAAAATTGTGGACCATAATGTCGACGCGGTCCTCTGTTTTCGGGTCGATCATACCCAGCGGAAACTCCACCGCGATCAAATGTTCCGGAACCTTCACCTGGTCCAGCAAGTAGCGTACCGTAGCCTGACGCACGTGTTCCTCGGGAGTTGCGGGAACATCCTTCTTGCGGATGGGATCGTATAGGTAATCAGGCACGAGGCTCGAGGCTCCAGGTTAAAAGTGGCGAGTAGATAACTATGGACCGAAAAATAGAAAACAGGCTTTTTTTCATTTTTCAGCAACTCCCAATTTCCCACAAAAAATGTTTATCAAAGCCTTGACGTGCGTAAAATCCAGAAGTATATTCTTTGGCATGAACAAGATCTTTGAACAGAACATCATCGCAGCAGCGATTGCGGCAGGCGCGGCGGAAGCTCGAGCCTGTGTTAAGTCGTGGGCGGCTGTTCAAGAATTGTAAAAGTCTAACCGAAACAAGTTACAAGGATTAGGCAAAAGGAATTCAAAGGGCAGTCCCGCAAGGACGGCCTTTTTTATTTTAGCCGATTTTAAACCAAAAACAACAAACAAGGGAAATTCAAAATCATTTTTTATCTATTATTAAGCGGTAAATTATTTGAATTTTCAATACGATACAGGAGTATAAAATGAGAAAGCGTTTGCTTACCGAAGGTGCCAAGGAACTGTCTTACGAAATCCGTGAGATCGTAAAGAAGGCGAACCTCCTGAAAACGCTGGGCATGCCGAAGATTCACTGGGAAAACATCGGCGACCCCATTGAAAAGAAGTGCCAGGTTCCCGAATGGATCAAGGACATCGTTGTGGACCTTTCCAAGGAAAACCGTTCCTATGGTTACTGCCCGTCCAAGGGTATGCTGGAAACCCGCGAATTCATCGTGAAGGAAACCAACAAGCTGGGCGGCGCCCAGATTACCGTTGACGACATCCTGTTCTTCAACGGCCTCGGTGATGCAATCGCCACATTGTACAGCCTCCTGTCCATGACCACCCGTATCATTGGACCGTCTCCTGCATACAGCACCCACAGCTCTGCAGAAGCAGCACATGCACACTCTGCTCCTATCACTTACAGCATGAAGCCGGAAAACCACTGGTATCCGGACCTGGAAGAACTTGAAAACAAGGTGAAGTACAATCCCTCCATCGCCGGTATCCTGATTCTGAATCCGGATAATCCCACTGGCATGGTGTACCCCCTGGAAATTTTGCAGAAGATCGTTGATATCGCCAAGCGCTACAACCTGTTCATCATCTGCGACGAAATCTACAACAAGATCACCTACAATGGAGCTCACGCCTACGCTCTGGCCGAATACATCGGCGACGTTCCGGCTATTGCCCTGAAGGGTATTTCCAAGGAATATCCGTGGCCGGGTGCTCGTTGCGGCTGGGCAGAATACTACAACCGCGACAAGGACGAACAGTTCGACGCCTTCTGCCGCGCTTTGGACAACGCCAAGATGGTCGAAGTCTGCTCCACCACCCTGCCGCAGATGACCATTCCTCGCGTGCTGGGCGATCCTCGCTTCATGGAACACCGCCAGGCTTTGAACGAAAAGATCGGCCGTCGCTCCGCCATCATTAACGAAATTCTTTCCGACATTCCGGAACTGTATTTCAACCCCACCTACGGTGCATTCTACAACACCATCATCTTCCGTGAAGGTGTTTTGAACAACCACCAGAGTCTGAAGATCGACAACCCGCAGATTAAGGCCAAGGTGGAAGAATGGTGCTCCAAGACCGAAAACCTGGACTACCGTTTCGTGTACTATCTGTTGGGCGCAAAGGGTATTTGCGTGGTGCCCAGCACCAGTTTCTGCACCGACCTCAAGGGCTTCCGCGTGACGCTGCTTGAAGAAGACGAAGCAGAACTGCGTAGCGTGTTCACCACCATCCACGACGCCATCATCGAGTACCTGCACAGCTAGACGAGAGAACGCTTCGCTACAGACGAAAGACGAGAGAAACGCTCCGCTTTATTTTGGCGGCGAAGCCGCATCTTTTAAGCCGCAGGCTCATTCTAAATCTTTCGTCTCTCGTCTATCAGAGGCGAAGCCTCGGTCTATAATCTAAATATGAAATCTTTCGATCTTCAGGTTAAGAACGTTTCCAAGAGTTTCGGCCCCAAGGCCGTGCTCAAGGGAATCGACGTATTCATCAAGGACGGCCAGTTCGTCACCTTGCTAGGCCCTTCCGGCTGCGGCAAGACGACACTGCTCCGCATTATCGCAGGCTTCGAAAAGGCTGATGCCGGAGAAGTCATTCTCGGCGGTGAAATCATTTCCAACAAGTCTCCGGCACACCGCCCCATCAACACGGTGTTCCAGAGCTACGCCTTGTTCCCCCATCTGAACGTCTACAACAACATCGCTTTCGGCCTCAAGAGCCACAAGGTTCCCAAGGATGAAATAGATCGTCGTGTTAAGGCTATGATGGAAACCGTAAACATTACGGACTTGGCAAACGAAATGCCTGCTACCTTGAGCGGTGGTCAAAAGCAGCGTGTAGCCCTCGCCCGCGCCCTCGTCAATGAACCGGACATTCTGCTCCTGGATGAGCCCCTCAGCGCCCTTGACGCAAACCTCCGCAAGAAATTGCAGGTGGAACTCCGCGAAGTGCAGAAGAAGACCGACACCACCTTCATCATGGTGACTCACGACCAGGACGAAGCTATCGCCGTGTCCGACCGAGTTCTCGTGATGCACAAGGGTGAAATTGTTCAGGACGGCAGTCCCGAAGATGTTTACGAACATCCGGTCAATCGTTTTGTGGCAACCTTCATCGGCGAAGCCAACATCCTTGAATGCGAAAAGGTTGCAGACGACAAAGTCGCTTGCGCTTTCGGCGAACTGGTTGTTGAGAAGAAACCTGAATGGAACGCAAACGAATCCGGCAAGTGCTGCGGCGGTGTAGCTATCCGCATGGAAGACATCCACGTTTGCACTCCCAGCGAAAGCTTTACAAACAACGTATTCGACGCACGTATTCTGGAACGTATCTTCCGCGGTGACTACTGGGAACTGATTGCAGAACTTCCCGGCGTAAGCGCCAACAAGAGTTTGCAGCTCCGCGTCATGACTGACCCCGACGAAATCTACAACGCCGGCGATCAAGTCAAACTTTATATTGAACCGCAATACCTGCAGGTTCTGGCTGACTAATAATGTAAGCAGCCTCTAAAGGCTACTATTTTTTTCTAAAACACAGGAGGAGAAACCTAATGCCTAAGGTTTACGAAATGTCCAATAGTGCTCTTTCCAAGCACAAGGTAACCTTTGCGCTCATTGCAATCGCAGTCATCGCCATTGCAGTTTTGTGGAGTTCCATCTTCGGTTACAACAACGCCACCCAGATTCTTGTAAAGCAGAGCCCGTTTGGCGAAATGTCCTGCGTGGATCACGCCGGTTTCTACTTCAAGGGTTTCGGTACCATTTACGAATACGACCGTACCAAGGACTTCTACTTCAACTCTTCTAACGAAAAGGTCCGCGGTCAGTCCTGGGAAGGTGACGACACCGATGAAGACGATATTTCCGTTACCCTTTCCCGTAACGCAAACGCAGACATCTCTGGCTACATCAAGTACCAGCTCCCCATCAACTGCGACGAACTCATCAAGATCCACATGGACCAGCGTGGCGATAAGCAGCTGAAGCATGGTCTCGTCCGTAACGCAGTTCTTTCCGCAGTCCGCAAAACCGCACCGCTCTTCACCGCAGAAGAAGCCAAGGTGACCAAGATTGCAGAATTCCGCCGTATTGCAGAAGACCAGTTGATCTACGGCGAATACCTGACCACCACCGAAATTCGTGAAGAAAAGGTTGGTGACGATGAAGTGGATTCTACCGGCCGCGTTATCAAGAAGGCAGAAAGCCAGCAGTACACCGTGACCAAGCTCGCTCTCGATTCCAACGGACAGCGCGTTCTGATCAAGGAATCCGCATTGAAGCAGTACAACATCCGTATTCTTCAGTTCGAAATTCAGAACGTGAAGCTTGATGCAAAGGCTCAGCAGCAGTTGGACATCGTGAAGGAACGTGAAATGAAGCGCGTTGCCGAACGTACCGCATCTGAAACTGCAAAGCAGCAGGCAATCACCGCCGAAGCCGAAGGTAAGGCTAAGGTCGCTAAGGAAAAGGCTGAACAGGAAGTTGTCAAGATTCGCGAAGTGACCCAGGCAGAAAAGGAACGCGACGTGGCAATCCTTAACGCTCAGAAGGAAAAGGAAGTTGCACGCCTCGCCGCAGAAAAGGCCGTGGAAGACGCAAAGCGCATCCGTGCCGAAGGTGAAGCAGAAGCTGCAGCAAACCGCGCCAAGGTTCAGGCAGGTCTTACTCCACAGGAAGCTGCAGAATGGGCTTACAAGACTAAGGTTGGTGTTGCACAGTCCCTGGCCAAGTCCAGTCACCCGCTGGTTCCAACCATCATGATGGGCGGCGACGGCAAGAACGGCAATACCGCTATGGACGCCGTCGGCCTCAAATACCTGATGGACATTACCGAAAAGTTGTCCAAATAAACCTCTTTTTGCAGAAAATGAAAAAATATTTTCTAAAAAAGGTTTAAAATTCTCCCAAATTATACTACCTTTGGGCTCACCTAAGCAAGCCCAGGTAGCTCAGTGGTAGAGCACTTCCTTGGTAAGGAAGAGGTCTCGGGTCCGACTCCCGATCTGGGCTCTAGAATTTTAGGGTTATTTAAAGACTCGTCAGCATTGACGGGTCTTTTATTTTTGACCCAACTTTCTATCTTTTGACCATGCAGACAGAAGTCTTCGAAGGTAAACTCACTACCCGCGCCCACATGCGCAAGTTCGGCGTTTTGCTGACTGGCCCCGGCATGTTGTGGCTTATCGTATTTCTGCTTTTGCCCACCATTTTCCTGATGGTTTTGGCTTTTGCCCAGCGCGGCTCCTACGGAAGCATCAACTGGGATTTTTCCATTGAAAATCTAAGACGCCTTATCGGTTTCAGTTCCTTTGGCTGGTCTCCCGACAACTTGCTGATCCTTTGGCGCAGTTTGAAGATTGCCGTCATTACCACAGTGCTTTGCATCGCCTTCGGCCTCCCCATGGCATTCTGGATTGCAAACCACGGCAAGACCATGCGCGCATTCCTTTTTGCATTGATCATGGTGCCCAGCTGCACCAACCTGGTGATCCGTACAGCCGCCTGGATGGTCCTTCTCGGACCGGACATGTTCCCTGCAGAAATTGCAAGATTCTTCGGTCTCATAGCCGAAGGGGAATCCCTGTACCCGGGTAGTTTCGCGGTCTATATCGGCATGGTCAGTTCCATGTTGCCTTTTGCGGTTCTCCCCCTCTACACCAGCGTTGAACGTTTGGACTGGGGCATTGTGGAAGCCAGCCGCGACTTGTACGCCGGCCCCTTCCGCACTTTCTACCACGGCATCCTCTCCCAGATGATGCCGGGCATTGTGGCAAGCGTTATCCTGACTTTGGTCCCCAGCCTCGGTATGTACGTTATCAGTGACTTGCTGGGCGGAGGCAAGTACATGCTTATCGGCAACCTGATCCAGCAGCAGTTCGGTTCCGCCATGGACTGGCCCTTCGGCGCCATGCTGGGTTCCGTGTTGATTATCTGCAGCGTCATCAGTCTGGTGATTTTCCAGAAGGTGGGAGGAAAGAACTTTGTCTAAGAGAAAGCTTCCCATCATCGCCGTCATTCTTTCTGTTATCGGCTTCGCCCTTCTGTACCTCCCCATGTTCCTAGTGGTGGAACAAAGCTTTAACGCCAGCAAGCACGGCCAAAGCTGGGGCGGTTTTACCCTGGATTGGTACACCGGCCTCGCCAGCAACTCCATGGTCCAGACCACCACGGTGAACACCTTGATTCTTGCCGTGGTCAGTACCATCATCGCCACCGTTCTTGGAACCCTCCTGGCCATCGGTATTCATCGTACGCCCTGGGGCAAGAAGATGCAGTATTTCTACGACATGAGCATCAACGTTCCTGTGGTGACCCCGGACATTTTGATGGCCATCGCCCTGGTTTCCGTATTCGCCCTTTTCCGCAGCTGGACCTCGTTGTTCGACCCGGGCATGCTTACCATGGTCATTGCCCACGTTACCCTTGAAACAAGCTTTGTTGTTCTGGTGGTGCAGAGCCGTTTGGTCAGCATCGGCAAGGACCAGATCGAAGCAGCCCGCGACCTTTACGCAAGCACCGCAGGTGCCTGGTTCCGCGTCATCATCCCCCAGCTTTCCACAGCCATTGTTTCCGGCGCCCTTCTGGCATTTACGCTGTCCCTGGATGACTTCATCCTCAGCTTCTTTACCAGCGGTCCGGAATCCCAGACGTTGCCTTTGTACATCTACGGCTCCCTGAAGCGCGGTGTTTCTCCCCAGATTCACGCCTTGTCTTCTATCATCTTTGGCCTCACCCTCTTTGTGATGGTCCTGATGGTTCTCAAGGGTATCCGTAATGAACGTAAGCTTGCAAAGAAGAAATTAACCAACCAATAACCACCAACCTAAGGGCCTAAAAATGAAAAAGATTTTTCTTGCTCTTACTCTCCTGATCGCAGCATCCCTCTTCGTGGGCTGCAACGATGATAAGAAATCATCCTCTCAGCCGGACAAGGTCACTGTGATGATCTACAGTGAATACATTGATCCCGAAATGCTGACCGATTTCCAGATGAAGACTGGTTTCAAGCTTCAGCTTGAACTTTATGAAGCTCAGGAAGAAATGATTGGCAAGCTTCAGGCATCCGGCACCAGCCAGTACGATGTCATCATCGCAAGCGACGTGGTTATCCAGCAGATGATCCACCTGGGTCTTATCCAGCCCATCGACACAAACAAGGTTCCGAACCGTGTGAACATCGCAGACCAGTTCAAGAACCCCAGCTACGACCCCACCAACAGCTACTCCATTCCTTACCTCTGGGGTACCACCGGTATTCTTTACCGCGACGCAGCGGTTGACCCTATGAAGGTCAGTTACAATATGCTCTTTGACGCAGCCCAGACCAAGGGTAACTTCAGCCTTCTGGAAGAAAGCCGTTCCATGCTTTCCATGGCATTGCAGGCCAAGGGCTACGACGCAAACTCTACTGACCAAAAGCAGATTAACGAAGCCGTTGAACACATTCTCAAGGCAAAGAAGGACCCCCACTTCCTTGGCTTTGACGGTTCCGTGGGCGGCAAGGACAAGGTTCTCTCCAAGATGGACTGGGCAGCAATCGTCTTCAACGGCGAAGCTATGGCCGCTATCGAAGAAGATTCCACCCTCCAGTTCGCCATTCCTACCGAAGGCTCCTTCATGTGGGTTGACGCTATGCTCTTAAGCTCCAAGGCTCCCAACAAGGAAGGCGCCTACGCATTCATGAACTACATTCTCGATGCAAAGATCGGTGCACAGTTGGCTAAGTTCATCAACTACGCCACCCCCAACAAGGCTTCCCTGGAAGTCATCGACGAAGAATTCAAGAACAACCGCGTCATCAACCCGTCCAAGGAAGAAATCGACCGCATGGTGTTCCTGAAGGACCCGGGCGACGCAGCACGCCTCTTCGACGAAGCCTGGACCATCGTGAAGACCCGCTAATCAAGGTTTAAAAAGACTTCAAAAAAGCTCCGTATTTTGCGGGGCTTTTTTGTTTGCAGGCGTATTTCTTTGTATTTTGTTTTTGTGCGTTACTTTGCTTTGACAATTCTACTTCTATTGATGTCTGCGTGCTACACTGCGCAGACTATGACTACAGATCAGCCAAGGCCGGCCCATCACCTTCCCGACGGTCATTTTCAGAACACCGACAACAGTTGCGAGCCTATCCGCGACACCCTGGAACCCGACGAAAATGTTCCTACGCATCGCACCCGCCTGCGCCGCCTCCCCATCATCCGCGGGAACGAAAACCTTTGGGCAGACACCAGCGTCAGTACCGCCACATGGATCGGCCACGCCACCTACTATTTGAAGTTAAAGAACGTAGGCATCCTCGCCGACCCCATCTTCAGTTTGCGTTCCTCGCCGGTGCAGTTCGCAGGCCCCAAGCGCGGCACCCCGCCGGGACGAGACCTGGATTCCCTCCCCCGCGTGGACTTGGTTCTCATTACCCACGACCATTACGACCATCTGGACAAGAACAGCATCATCAAGATTCACAAGCTCTGGAAGGATTGCGTTTTCGCAGTACCGCTGAAAGTCGCCGACATCCTCAAGGACTGGGGCATTCCAGAAAAGCAGATTATCGAACGTGACTGGTGGGAAACCGCAAGTGTAGGCGACATCAAGCTGACCTTCGTTCCCTGCCACCACCTGAGCAGAAGAGGAGCTTTCTCCTCCAGCAAGAATTCCACCCTGTGGGGCAGCTGGATTATCGAGAAGGATTCCAAGAAAATCTGGTTTGCAGGAGACCTGGCCATGGGCGACGGCACCTACTATAAGACCATCGCCGAAAAGTTCGCCCCGGTAGACCTGTCGCTACTTCCCATTGGAAGCTACAAGCCCTCCCGCTACACCCGCGTACACGTAAGCCCCCGCCAGGCAGCGCAGCTCCATCAGATGATGCAGTCCAAGCAGAGCCTGGCCATGCATTGGGGAACCTTCAGCATGGTCTATGACCGCATGGACGACCCACCAAAGGACCTTGCAAAAGCCCGCAAGGAACTGAACATTCCCGACAGCACCTTCTACGTGCCCATGCCGGGTGAAATCTTTAAATTGTATTAAACGCCTTCGCTCTTCTTGATGGGGAGCGGTGCAAAAGGCGGTTCCAGTTCAATACTGATGGGGCAATGGTCAGAACCCATCACACCGGTATGGATATTGGAATTCACAATGTTGGGAACAAGGCCAGCATCCACGAAAGCATAGTCCAGACGCCAACCCACGTTACGGGAACGGGCGCCAAAGCGGTTGCTCCACCAGGAATACATATCGCGTGCATTAGGATTCAGGTGGCGGAAGCTATCTACGTAGCCGTTTTCCACATACTTGTCCATCCAGGCGCGTTCAATGGGCAAAAAGCCGCTGATGTTTTCGTTTTCCTTGGGGCGGGCGATATCAATTTCCTTATGGCAGGTATTGTAGTCACCCACAGTCACCACATGCTTGCCATTGGCCAGCCAGCGGTTGCTGTTTTCCAGGAATGCATCATAGAAACGGAGCTTGTAATCCAGGCGGTCGTCGCCGGAGCCACCATTGGGGAAATAGATGCAGTTCAGCACCCAGTCCGGGAAAACCAGCTGGATAACACGGCCTTCGTCGTCAAATTCTTCGATATCGAAGCCATAATTGACGCGGTCCGGTTCAATCTGGGTATAAATACCTACCCCGCTGTAGCCCTTTTTGCGCTTACAGGGGTTCCAGTAGACAAAATAGCCTTCGGGATTTGCGATGGAATCCGGAATCTGGTCTTCTTCGGCACGAACTTCCTGCAAGCACAGGATATCGGGTCTGGTGGTGTTGAACCACTCTTCGAAACCCTTTTTCATGACGGATCGGAGCCCGTTGACGTTCCAGCTGTAGATATTCATGTTGTTCCCAATCTAATTTCAAGGCGAAAGATAGCTTTTTCACCAATCATCCAAGGGAAATGTTAAAACTTTTTCACTTTATTTTAAGAAAAAAGAGCAAAATGAAATAATAATGGTATATTTATAACCATGAAAAACCATATTTTGTTCGCATCAAGTATTGCATTTTTGTCTTTTTTAGCAGGTTGTGCCGGTTCCGGAAAATCTGGTGGAAGTGCCGAAAATTTGGAAATTCCCACAAATATGCCTCCTATCTGTCGCGACATCGACTTTGTCGCCCAGCCTGACATGCGAGAAATGTGCGGTGTTCGTGTAAGCCACTCCAAGGCCTATAAGAACATTCCCCAACAACGTTACTTGATCAAACCCGCCGAAACCTCCATCGTAAAGACAAACGGCAAGCTTGAACTCCGTCTTCAGAACTCTTTGCCGTTGATCCTGGAAGGTCCTATTGTGGACGAGCTCCAGTTCAACCAGGACAAGCGTCTTGAAAAGATCCGCAACTCCTACGACTACCACGAAATCTACACCAAGAATTCCGGCCGTATCCGAATCTTCAAGATGGGCATCCCCACCGACGAAGGCAACATCTATAACTTCTGCTACAACATTCCCGAAAAGAAGGGTAACGCAAGAACCCGTAGCGTGGCCATGGGTAGCAAGATCGAGGAAATGTCCTGCGCAGATTTCGACCGTCTCGTAGCAGAAAACACCAAGAAGAAATAACACCTCGACCGCTTAGGAAATAAGCGCCTCGAGCCATTGATTTTCAAGCATCCTCGTTTTTTACGAGGGTGTTTTTTTCTACATGGCAAGCAAGCTTGCTGTAGAGGCAGTTCGGCTATGTCCATAAGCAAGCTTTTGGACGCAGCACTCACTTTTTTCTACATTTTCTCCGTCATGGCAAACGAAGGCAAATTCATCCACAACGCACTGAAACAGGTCCACATCGACACCTCCTGTTCCACGGTTTCCGGCTTTTCCATTTCTGGACTAGCCACCTACCTGCAATTGCCCGAACTGGATTTTTGCATCGACATGGGGGAATGCCCCCTTTCCGCCACCTCCATCAACCATGTGTTCCTGACCCATGCCCACGGCGATCACGGCCGCTGCCTCATGCGTCACCACAGCCTCCGCAAAATGATGGGTGTGGAACGTGACAGCGTTTACTACATGCCGGATTTCATTTGCGAAAGCGCCAAGGCCTGGATCAAGGCCGAAGCCATATTTGAAGGTGTCGCCGAATCCAAGTTCCGCTATCCGGAAATCATTCCCGTAAGCACTGGGGAGCTGCAGTTCCTCAAGTACCGCAAGGATCTTGCCATTGAAGCTTTTGAAGTAAAGCATTCCATTCCTGCCATGGGCGGAATCCTTTATTTCTACAAGAAGAAATTGAAGGACGAGTTTCTGGACAAGACTCCCACCGAATTGATTGAACTCCGCAAGAACAAGGTGGAAATCACCCGCGAAGTTTACGAACCGTTGGTCAGCTTCATGGGCGACTGCCTTGGCGAAAGCCTGCTGGACAACAGCCGTGTATTCCAGTCCAAGGTTCTCATCACCGAATGCACCTTCCTGACTCCTGAAGATGAACCGATGAGCGTCAAGAAGGGCCACACCCACATCAAGGACATCGTTCGAGCCCTCAACGAAATCGGTGACAATGTGAAGTGCGAAAAAATTATCCTGAGTCACTTCTCCATGAAGTACTCCGACAAGTTGATCAGAGACATGGTGAACAAGTTCATCCCGGAAAAGTTCAAGGATAGAGTAGAGATTTTAATCTAAAGGCGCGAGGCACGAGGTTCGAGGCTTGAGGCGCGAGGAAAATTATGAGCGAAGAAAAAATTGAAGTTGTTGAAGGCGAAGAAGCCGTAGAAAAGGAAGTGGTCATTCCGGAATTTTTCCGCGACCTGAAGGAAGACGAAAACGCCAAGTCCCTTTGGCATTACGTGTTCCGCACCAACGGCGATCGCAAGCCTATCGCCACTCCTGATGGCCTCCCCCACAAGCTGGACTTTGACTGGAAGGACATGTTCCCCAACCACAACGACCACATCGAAGTGGAAATCGGCTCCGGCAAGGGCAGCTTCATCGCCGACTACGCAGCCAAGCACCCGGACTACTACATCATGGGTAGCGAATGGGATTACACCTGGGCTGCATTCGCTCAGCGCAAGATGAACAAGGCAGGCGTTCTGGACAACGCCTCCATGCTTCGCGGCGACGTTTTCTATTTCCTCCGCGACTGCGTCAAGGACAACACCGTGGACGCATTCCACATGTACTTCCCGGATCCGTGGCCCAAGGAACG
>JAKSIB010000022.1 GCA_024399065.1 Fibrobacter sp.
CATAGGCTTTTTAGAACCACCGGCCTAGCCGGTGGTTTTCATATACCCAAAAAAGCCCGCAGCGTTGAACTGCGGGCTGTTTTTTCACGCTACTAAGAGTTACTTAGTGAATGCGTCGTAGATGGCCTTGATGGCCTTGTTCATGTCGTCTTCATCCACACCGGTGATGATGTTGATCTGGGAAGAACCCTGGTCGATGATTCGGACGTTGACGCTGTTTTCTGCAAGGGCGGTGAAGAGCTTTGCTGCAACACCGATCTTGTTGGTCATGCCATGGCCAACGGTAGCGATAAGGCTGATGCCCTTGAAGATCTTGATGCGGTCCGGATGCATCTGCTGAGTGATGTCTTCCATGACCACGTGCTCAACGGCTTCCAGCTTCTTGGTATCCACAACGATGCTCATGGAGTCGATGGCGCTGGGGCACAGTTCGTAGGAAAGGCCTTCGCCTTCGAGAACGGCCAGCACGCGGCGGCCGAAACCAACTTCCTTGTTCATCATGGACTTTTCGATGTAGATCATGGAGAAGCCCTTACGGCCGGCAACGCCGGTGATGGGAAGCTTGGTGGATTCCGGAGTGGGGCCAATGATGGTGCCGGCGTCTTCGGGGCGGTTGGTGTTGCGGATATTGATAGGAATCTTCTTGGCGCGGCAAGGAGCGATGGATTCGTCGTGAAGGACGCTTGCACCGGAGTAGGCCAGTTCGCGGATTTCGCGGTAGGACACGTATTCGATGGGCAGCGGATTTTCGACGATGCGGGGGTCAGCCATCAGCATGCCGGAAACGTCGGTCCAGTTTTCGTAGGTTTCGGCGTCGATTGCGTTGGCGAGAATTGCGCCGGTAATGTCGGAGCCGCCGCGGCTGAAGGTCTTCAGTTCGCCACGGGTGTTGGAACCGTAGAAGCCCGGAAGAACATAGAGCTTGTTCTCGTCGGAAAGGGCCTTGGCGATGGTTTCGTAGCTGGAAGGCAGAATGCGGTACTTTTCATCGAAGGTGATGATGGGGAAAGTATCCACGAATTCGGCACCCAGGTACACGGACATGACGCGAGCGCTCAGGTATTCACCGCGGCTCACCAGGTAATCGGTGGTGATGGATTCAACGTCGTCGCGGAGCTGCTTTTCCAGGATGTCCAGGTCTTCGGCAACCTTGGGTTCGATACCCAGGTCGGAGCAAATTTCGAGATAGCGGTTACGGATCAAGTTCCAGGGTTCGGAGAAATCCAGGTGCTTGGAAGCCAGATCATAGGTGCTGTAGAGGAGGTCGGTCAGCTTGGTTTCCTTGGGATTGCGCTTGCCCGGAGCAGAGACCACAACCACCTTGCGCTTTGCATCGGAGGAAACGATGTTCTTGATTTTACGGAACTGACCAGCGTCGGCAACAGAGCTGCCGCCGAACTTACATACGATTCTAGACATGTGTTTTCCTTTGGGCTGCCGGCCCCTGGGTCCCAAGCCTCGCGCCCCGTTCGGAGCGACAAACCTTCGACTCGGACCTACTTGCCTAAGCCAGCCTCTTGTGAACACCCTGAAGCGTCTCCATTCTACGTACACGAATGTAAAATCTTCAAGGCGGGCGTAAAATTAACAAAAAAGGGTGCTCATTTAAAGGGAAAAAAGCGTGTATAGGGCGGGAGGAACTATGATAATCAAAGAGAACATGCTAAAAATTGCCGCAAATTCCGATATTTCCGTACTTTTGCAGGGAGAATCGGGCTGCGGAAAAGAGGTGGCGGCACGCTATATCCACGGCAGAAGCGCCAGGTCCAGGGGGCCTTTCGTGGCGGTGAACTGCGGTGCCATTGCATCCAACTTGGCGGAAAGTATTTTGGAGGGTGCGAGAAAAGGTGCCTATACGGGGGCGAACTCGGAGCAAGTTGGCGTGGTACGAGCATCCAGCGGAGGAACTTTGTTCCTTGATGAAATTGGGGAAATGCCTATGGAACAGCAGTGCAAACTTCTGCGAATTCTGCAGGAGCGTTCCGTAATGCCCTTAGGCGCAACAACGAATATTCCCGTGGACTTCAGGTTGATTTGCGCCACCAACCGCAATCTTCGTGATGAAGTGGCGGCCGGCCGCTTCCGTGAGGATCTCTACTTCAGGCTGAACGTGTTCCCCATAAAACTTCCCGCCTTAAGGGACCGCAGCGACTTCGAGAATATCGCCCAGGAACTTTGGGCGGAAGCCAACATGTCACCGTCCAATCCGTTACCCGGCTACAGGGCGCTCCCGCTCTCCCCCGCGGAACTGTACAAACTTAAAATCCAGCGCTGGCCCGGCAATGTTCGGCAATTGAAGAACGTGCTGCAGCGTTATGCTCTGCTCAAGCCCTACAGCGCATCCCTTCAGGAAATTCTAGACGAGGAATTCGCGAGTCCAGATTCTGCAACCGCAAGATCTGCAGCACTGGAAAGCGCTGCCCTGCCGCGGCTGTACGACCCCACAAGGCAATACATTCCCACGCGTCAAAACAACACCGCTCCGCACCGAGAAATTATCCTGGCGGAACTTCACAAAAATAACTGGAATAAAAGTGCCACCGCCCTAAAGCTCGGAATCAGCCGCGGCAGCCTCGCCTATCAAATCCGCAAGCACGGACTAGAACTTCAGACCCAAGGAGATGTAATGGTCACCAGCCTGTAATGCAGGCTTCGGACTATAACCATAATCAAACACGATCATGCTGAAGGCAATACCAAGACCACAGCTGAGTGCGTTTCGGGTATTCGGTCGAATAGCGTAACCCATACGGAAAGACAAAGTTTTCAAGTAATTGACTTCACCACCAAAGAGCCAGTAGGCATCAGTATCTGCACGACGGTATGCGTCGGCAGAAACATGGGCATTCCACTTTTCCGCAATGGGGAAGAAACCGGAGACGCCGGCCTGCAAAGCCATAGGTTCCGCCTCATCCTCGCCATCATAATCACCCATAAAACCAAAGTTTGTCAGGGAAGCGGCGAAAGCGAAATACTTGTTCACCTTGAAGGAGCCCGCGATGTCACCCAGGAAGGCAAGGGCAGATTCATCATCGATGGTCTGCTGTGCCAAACGTACATTCGCACCCCAGTTGAAAACTTCACCTTGGCTTCCGAGGCCAGCCTGAATGCTCCAGGCAAAAGCACCATATTCGGTAGTCAAGTTGCCGTATTCGTCACGGCCTTCGATGTTATCGTAACCGATGAAATCAATAGATGCCGATGCGGCAACCTTGTAATTCGAAATGGCAAAGGGAATGCCGTAGTAGGCGGAAACAAAATTATCCGCGCGGTTTTCACCAAAGATCAACTGGCTAACACCAAATTCCGCATTCTTGATGGTGCTCATAGCCAACGGATTACGGGAAGCTTCAGAAGCTCTCGCAGGGTCGGCAACACCGGCGCCGGAAAGTGCAGCGGAACGGGCAGCAACAGGCATGGAAAGGAACTTCATGGTCACGCCACCAAGATCAACATTCCAATGTTCGCCAGCAAAAGCAGACGAAGCAAAGGAGCCAACAAACAGGGCGGATGTAAGAAGTTTCTTGATCATGCTATCCAAAATACAAAAAATTTAAACCTATGGTGATGCCGGCAGCGGAACACCAACGCTATTTACGCCAACCTTCCATGACCTTGAGGCAGTCAGCCAGCAATTCTGCGGAACGTTCCTTGCCTTCGGTTTCCACGTAGCAGCGGAATTCCGGAGCATTGCCACTGGGGCGCAGGTGAACGATATCGCCGGAATCAAATTCCATGCGGTAGCCGTCCACTTCATTCAGGCCCACCATCTTTCCGTGGAAAATGGGAGCAGGACCATCCTTGGGCTTGAACTTGCTAGGCTTTGCAGCAAACTTGCCGAACAACTTTTCACCAAGTTTCTGTTCGCGGATTTCAGCAAGCTTTGCCTTGGAAATTTCGGTGGGGAATTCCTTGAGACGGTCGCTCACAGTAAAGCGCTTGGGCAACTTGCGGAGCAAATCCACAACGCACATCTTCTGTTCACGGACCATGACCATCACGGCAATCATGGGGAGCAAAGCATCACGGGTAGGCAAGGCCTTCAAGGTACGAGCCACACCATCGTAAGCGACGCGAGTCAAGTCCGTCTGCAGCAAGAAACCACCGTTAGCTTCGTAACCGGCGACGGAACAATCTGCGGAACCAGCATCAACCAAGCTTTCCATGCCGGCGATTACATAAGGTGAACCGATGCGGGTGCGGCAAATCTTTTCGAAGCTGTTGCACTTTTCAAGAGAGGTATTGCAGCTCACCGGAGTAGCAATGCGCTTGATGCCGAGAGCCTGGGAAGCGAGAATGCCCAGCACATCACCGCGAAGCCACATGCCCACGTCGTCAGCCAAAAGCGGACGGTCGGAGTCGCCATCGGTACTAAACACAGCGTCCACATAATCCTTGTGGGTAAATTCGCGAGCCAGTTCTTCATCTTCGGGGCGGATAGCTTCGGTATCCACCGGAACAAAAACGTCGCTGCGGCCAAAGGGCTTTACGCAGGCGCCAAGACTTTCAAGAACACGGACAACAATGTCGCGACCTACGGCAGAGTGCTGATACACACCGATGGTAAGACCCTGGAGAGCCTTTTCACCAAAGAATGCGGGATAGCGCTTGCAGTAGTTTTCTTCAGCCTCGGTTTCAACAGCGGGAAGTTCAGGAGCAGCGACGAGCATGCCGTCGGCACCGAACATAGATTCATCGAAATCCACAGACTGGGAAACGATGCCCTGTTCGTCAGCCTTGGTAATTTCACCGTTCGGGTGATTGAACTTGATGCCATTACGGTCAGCCGGAATATGAGAACCGGTCACCATGATGGTAGGCAAATGCTTATCCAAGCCATAAAGGGCAATTGCCGGAGAAGGAATACGTCCGCAGTAAGTAACCTTCCAGCCAGCATCCTGACCAGCCTTCACCAGAGCCTGCAAAATGCGACCAGTACTAGGGCGAAGGTCGCCAGCAATAGCAATTTCCTTTTCGCACTTGTAGGAAACTTCGCAGTACTTGATAAAGGAACGTGCGTAAACGTAGCACACGCGATCAGTCATGGCACTTACGAGACCGCGGGCACCGCTGGTACCGAAAGCTACGCCGGACTGTTTCATTACATCTTGCATTGCAACGGACATAAAAACCTCTCTAAAATGCTTCGGGTCAAGCAAACACAAAACCCGAGCCAAAATTACATCAACAAAATAAAAAAAGAACGAGGTTCACACATACCCCGTTCTTCATTCAAAGCACCATTATTTTACTTAGTAGCGCACTTCGTCAACCCAAGTCTGCCATTTATTATTGGCGGCAACACCGGGAGTGCCCTTGCCATCTGCGTTGCCAGTTCCCCATTCCGTAATAAATACAGAGTAGCCGGCCTTCATAGCTTCTTCCACATTCTTGCCTTCCTTATCGGCAGCATGGGTATTGGCGTAATAATGGAAAGTGTAGGCAACATTGGGATCGTCAATGGGAGCCTTAACCTCAAAATATTCAATTTCAAAACTATTCCTTTTTTAAAACAACATTTCAAAGCCGCCAGCACTTTTTTTACACAAGAAAAACCGCTATTATCAAAAGATTTTTTTTCATATTCTTGTTTCTTTATATAAGTTTATAATGCTATGAATTTGAAAACAAAGTTTATCGTCCTTACTGCAGGTCTCGCCGCATTTGCCCAGGCCCAAGACCCCCAAACCGCAAATACAGCTCCCGTAGACACGGCAACTGTTTCCGCAGTACCGGCAGAAACCGCGGTTGCCGATTCCGCAGCCACTGCAACTACCGAAGCAGTAGCAACTGCCGACACTGTAGCAACCGCCGAACAGTCTTCCACAGAAATCGCTCAGCCGACCGATGCTGCAACAGACTCTACTACAACCGCAGAACCAGTCGTTCCTATTCCGCTTCCTGAACCGGCACCCGATAGTGCCGTCGCAAATGCAGAAGTTGTTAACGACTCCACAGCAAGCGCACCCGTAGCAACCGACTCTCTGGCACAAGGCACAGTCGCCACAGATTCTGCCGCTGTCGACACCTTGGCAAAAACAGACGCCTCCATCAAGGATTCCATCATTTCGGCAAACGTAAACGAATCCATTTCCGACGACTCCCTTGCCAAGCTTCTTGCAGTCCATAAGGATTTAAACGTCCTTCACGGTAACGCCTACAACATTGTGGGCAACGAAGCCGCCGCCTCCACAATCGGTGGCGATCTTGCAATGCCTCATAAAATGCTGGGCCACAGACTGGGATACTTCGAACCGATCAATGGCTATGGTGTAGCCTCTTTCGGAAGCGACTCCCGCACCTACTTCCTTGCCTTTGACAACAGCAACGACCTCGGCCTTGTTTCTGCCGGCGCAGCCTTTGGCAAAATAGGTGGTGCCTTAAGATTTGCAGTCGGCAAGAATTGGAGCACAACCAATGTCGATATAACCAACACCGAAGAAAAACTTAATGAAACATCCTCCGGAACCCTTTTTGGCGGTGTCGTTTCTGCAAACCTTCTCGGTTTCGACATGGGCTTGGACTTGCAATTCTCCAACCCGAGCGACCAGTTCTACGCAAGTAACGCCTTGGCCAAAGTAGACGTCAGCGTCTGGGATTTCGAAGGCAAGTTTACCCTTGCAAACTCCAACAACAGCAGATTTGCATGGGCATTTAACCTGTCCTTCCTGAGACACCAGCAAAAGACATCCACCACGCAGGTCAGCTACTTCGTGGGTGCCGATGGCAAGATTTATAAGTCTACCATCAGGACCGTCGAAACAGACACCAGTTCCTGCGTCGCCGTGGTTCCTGAATTCAACTTCGGCAGCACCGTTCTTGAATCAGAAAAGTCCCGACTCTATGTCGGCTTGAATACCGCCGTGCCTATGGTAGCCTACGACAGAATTTTAGGTGTGGTCAGCCGTCATAACGAATACGGTGTGGAACTCGCACCCAACATTCTCGGTGAAGTCGTTCTCGGTAAGTACGTCATGGCCTTCGGTAGCGCAAGCTACCAGTGGAACGCCGTAGAAATTTCCGACGCATACAAGGTCAATGCCGGCACCAAGAAATACAGCACAAAGTCTGGTACCACCACTGCAAATCTCGGTATGAGACTTCACACCGACTACGCAGCCCTCGAAATGGTTTTCACAAATCAGTTCGTGAAGAATCCGTTTAGCTCTTTCAGCAACTCGGATGAAATCGGATTCTCCATCGGCGCTTTCATTAACTTCTAAACCATAGAATTTAATGCAAGAACCTTGTCTGCAAAATCCTCAAGATCTGCAGACACCACAAGAATCAATTTTTCCAGATTGATTCTATCGGGAATGGTAATCACATCAGGGAGGTCGTCGCATTCAGCGATGACCTTTTCTAAATCCACAAAGTAGTCGTTCCCAAGCTGCCAATAGCCGGGAGGCGTGGGCATGTCAACCATGACAAAGTCAAGTTCCCTACAAGCGGCTAAAATCTTTTCACTACTGCGGAGGTTGGCAACGCACTGGGCCTGAGGAAACTTCTTGCGAATAGCGAGAAGCGTTTGTGCCATGTAGACACTACCTCCCATCTTGGGTTCACGAACATAGCAACAGTCATTTTCCACACGTCGAATTCGACCAGGGATATCGCAAACTTCCACCGCAGAGTTCCCGTCCACAGTATAGCCGATGTTCATCCCAATTTCAGGAAGAACCTTGTAAATGTTTGCGGACACAAAACGGTCGGCGCAAGCTTTCAAATTTTCGCAGAGGAATTTTTCTTGTTCGTTCACAGAACTTAATTTAAAAATTTAGATTTAAAGCGATGTTCAAGTTTTTTGTAAAAGATGTAGCTCTGGTTCTTGAAGGCGGCGGAATGCGCGGAGCCTATTCTGCAGGCGTTCTTGACGCCCTTTACGATGAAGGCATAAAGTTTGGCGGTTATGCCGGAACTTCTGCAGGAGCAACGCATCTCTGCAATTACCTTTCTGAACAACGTGATAGGAATTTCCGTCTGGATACCATCTATTCCCAGGACAAACGCTACATGAGTCTTGGTAACTGGCTACGCACCGGAAACTATTTCGACCTGAAATTCTGCTACCATACCGTTCCCGAAAAACTCGATCCATTCGATTACGAGACCTTCGCAAGGAACGCTGCAGAAACCCCTTTCTACGCCGCAGCAAGCAATGTGGAAACCGGAGGATCGGAACATTTTATCGTCCACGATTTACGCACCGACATGGATGCCATCCGCAGTTCATCTTCGCTACCGCTCATGAGCAGCATCGTCCATTACCAAGGCAAAAAAATGATGGACGGTAACGTTGCCGATAGCATCCCCTTTGAATTCATGGACAGCATCGGGTACAAAAAGCAAGTCGTCATCACCGCCCGTCACAAAGGCTATAAGAAAGAAGCTAATTCCCTGTTGCCGATTTACAAGCTGGTATACCGCAAGTATCCCAAGTTCGTAGAAGCCGTTGGTGACCGCCACATTCGTTACAACAAGTGCCTCGCCACCCTCGCCGACTGGGAAAAGCAGGGAAAATCATTCGTATTCCGCCCCAGCGTGAATATGAAAATCGGCCGCGTCGAAAAGGACGCCGCAAAGATTACCGCCCTCTACGCCTTAGGCTTCAAGGACGCCCGCGAAAACATGGACGCCCTCAAGAAATTCCTGGGCATCTAATTTCGCACCGACTTGTTTTCGTACAAATCTAAAACGCGGCGTCCACAATATTTCTACATTTCAAAATATGGATAGAGCTCGTCGTCGTAAATTTGGCCAAAACTTTCTGGATGTCCCCACCGCCATCGCAATCGCAGGTGATCTGCCCGCAAACGAGGGCGAAGCCGTTCTGGAAATCGGTCCGGGCCACGGCGCCCTTACGGAACATTTGCTGAACCGCGGCGTCGACCTCACTGCTGTAGAAATTGACGAGCAATGCGTCGAAGTGCTCAATGGGAAATTCGGCGACCGCAAGAATTTCCATATTACCAACATCGACTTCCTGAAATTTGACTTGGAAGGCTTCCTGAACTCCCACGAAAAACCCTGGGTCACCGGCAACCTTCCCTACAACGTTTCCACTGCAATTATCGCAGGGCTCATGCCCCGTCTCCATTTGACCAAGGGCTTCATGGGCATGGTTCAGTTGGAAGTTGCAGAACGCATTTGCGCAGCCCCCTGCAGCAGCAATTACGGCAGCCTCTCCGTTCTGGTTTCCGCCTTTGCGAACACCCAGATCCTCCGCAAGATCGGTCCGGAACATTTCACTCCGAAGCCCAACGTAGACAGCGCCACCATGCTGCTCACCCCCCGCACAAACGCCCTGGTCGCACCCGAAGGTTTCTTCGATTTTGTCCGCGCCGCATTCACACAAAAGCGCAAGACCCTTTCCAACTCTTTTGGAAAGGCCTACGATAAAAAGAAAATCCAGGAAGCCATAGAGGTCCTGGGTTATCCCGCCACTGTCCGCGCTGAAGAACTCAGCCCTGAACAGTTCCTTGAATTCTACAACGTGATTGTCAAATAGTCACTTGATGTCACCCTAGAGGCAAAGCCGATAGGGTCCATTATTCCTTACAAGCCGTATACAACGAGGAAACCGCCGGCGATAAAATCAAGGAAAAGCATCAAGGCATTTGCCCCGACGGATGGCATGTTCCGAGCATCGATGACTGGGAAGAACTCAAGAGCTTCATCGGCGAAAACAACGATGGCGAAGGTGTCGGCGTAAGCTTGAAATCTACCGAAATGTGGCAACAAAAAAAGGCCTGGGTAAACCCAGGTCTTTTTAAATTTCAGCATTTTGTTTTTGCGGATTCACATCGCACAAGCTAAGCTTTCTTGCTGCAAGTTGCACAAGTTCCAAAAAGCTTCAACTGCACACCCTTCAGCCTAAAACCTCTAGGGAGCATGGAGCCGCATTCGGGAGGTGCATCCATGATGTCAAAAACCTTCCTGCAGCCATCGCAAATGAAATGGCAGTGAGGAGAGCAGTCGGCATCATAGCGCAGGAAACCTTCGCCAAAATCCAAGGTCAGCACAAGGCCGTTATCACTGAGAAGCTCTAGCGTGTTATAGACCGTGGTCCTGGAAAGGGACGGATTATCAGGCAGCAGGGCCTGGTAAATTTCGTCCACCGTAGGGTGGGTCTTTACGCCACGCAGATAGTGGAGCACAGTCGTCCTCTGGATGGAAGGGCGAATTCCATGCTGCGATAAGAATTCTGCGGTAGCTCTCATTGTAACCTCGACGAAGGATTTTGAGTAATTATAGAATTACTTGTTGAAGTAACGGTTCAGGAGGCCTTCGAAGGCGCCACCGTGACGGGCTTCATCCTTGCACATTTCGTGGACGGTGTCGTGGATAGCGTCGTAGTTCAGTTCCTTGGCGCGCTTAGCAAGAGCAAGCTTGCCTTCGGTAGCGCCAGCTTCGGCTGCCACGCGGAGCTGGAGGTTCAGCTTGGTGTCGGCATGGACCACTTCACCCAGGAGTTCAGCAAACTTTGCGGCATGTTCAGCTTCTTCGAAAGCGATGCGCTTGTAGGCTTCGGCAACTTCCGGGTAGCCTTCGCGGTCGGCCTGACGGCTCATGGCAAGGTACATACCCACTTCGCAGCATTCACCGTTGAAGTTTTCGCGGAGGCCCTGGACCACTTCCGGATCGAGGCCCTGGGCAATGCCCACCTTGTGTTCGTCGGCGAAGACGGTCTTAACAGCCTTTGCACCGGCAGCAGCTGCAGCGGGAGCAGATTCACCTTCGCAAACAAATGCAGCCTTCTTAGCCTTGCAGAGAGGGCAAACTTCCGGAGCTTCTTCGCCCATGTGGATGTAACCGCAAACCTTGCACTTCCAAACCTTCATAATATGTCTCCTTTCGCCTTTGGCGAATTTTAAGTTTTGAGCGTTTTTATTTGTCTCACGCTTCATTTTTGTAACGATTACAAATATATAATCATTCCAATCTCTTGTCAAGACTTTGTGCAAAAATATTTGTAATAATTACAAATTTTCTCTTTTGAATAATTTTTCACTCCAAAACAAAAAACGCACATTTTACAATGTGCATTTTTTGAACTATAGCTGACAAGGGCTTTTATTTCACATTCACGCGCTGCATCAAATGATCCTGCTTGACCAAGTAAGCGCCAGACTTGCGGAAACGAGTCTTCAAAACTTCATTCAAGGATTCGCCATTCTTGACCTCAATTTTACCTAGGAATTTTCCCTGCATATCGAAGACAAGTAAATCGCGTTCTGATATTTGCAAGTGAATCTTGGCAATGGCCGCAGCAACCACAGAAGAGGAAGACGGGAGCAAGGATTCCATGCTAGAGGATGTTTCCGCAATGACTACGTCACTGGATGAGCTCTCAGGGATTACAATTTCATCGGAGGAAGAAGTCGGCGGAAGAACCATCTGGCTAGAGGAACTTTCCGTAATCATCTCGCTAGAAGAAGTTTCCGGCACAATCACTTCACTGGAGGAACTCGCAGGAGTTGCAATTTCGCTGGAACTGCTCAGAGGCAGTACACTGGAAGAGCTGACTTTCATTTTTGTTAAAAACACAACTAAAAAAGCCCCTAAGAAATTTTAGGGGTAAAAAGGTCCAAGAAATTAAACCTTTTTATTGCGACAACAATAAAATCGCCAATTCTGTCTGGCCGATTGTATTCTTATTGTAATTCTGCATTACAGATTTTACGTCAAGCAAAACACCATGAATTTTGTGATATGGTCTAGCAACACAATTTGCAGCATCACATTTTTTCCAATCACTATAGGCGTAACCTAGATACTTCATTTTAAATGGAAGTGAAGAATCTACACCTTCTGCATTATACGGCATAATGAAAGCATTGTAAGTAGTCTTTTGCGTATTCTGTTCGGCAAATTCAGCATAAGCCAGCTGCTTCGTTATGGATTCAGACTGCGGCAGCGTTCCACCATCAACACCGTACGTATAGAACTTGGAATCCAAAACAAAAATTGAATCATCCACCTGCATGATCGTATCAGGACGCATTTCAACTTCAGCTTTATTTACACCATCAATTACCCAGCCACATTTCGGATAATAATCCTCTCTACGCTCCGTTCCAAAGATGCGTTCAATCATTGCCTCCCAAACAGGAGCGAAAGTATTCACCCCGAAATAGAATTCATCCGGAACAACATTCTCTTCGGATACATTCTTTCCAAGATATTCAACAATGCGAACCATATCATGAAACAATTCCAAGGAGCGGTCATTAAATGTCCTTGAGACCTTCCCCATAAGTACTGAAGAAAACATCTCGTAATCAAAATCAAGTGATGGAGGTTCCTGAATATCAATGCCGAAAATGAATCCGATTCTTTTTGACGCATCCCAAACGCAGTACTTATGGATGAGAGAAACTAGCTCGCGCTCATTATTATTCGTATGACGGGTAACAGGGTTCAAGTAGACAACGTTTTCATCAACAACATCCAGACGCAAAGTCCTTATAGTTCGATTCCAGTCAACCTTACCATTGCCACCTTGTTTGAATACAATCTCCTGTTCAGAATAGTAACCATACTCAATAAAATTTCTAAGCAGGTTAACGTAGGCGCGCATTGGAAAATCCGATAACTTGGAGTCAGAATCTTTGCCAATAATACTTGAATTTTCATGCGCATCCGTTAGTTCCGAATCGGAAAGTACATCAAACAAATGCATCACTTCTTGACGGAGCTCATCTTCATTGATATTAGCAATCGCTACATCATTCTTGAAGTAGCCCAGCGGAAAACATATCTGCAAACATCCGTTATTACGAATGCCAACGAACTCATCGTTATGCAGCTTTGCTTCGCAAGTACAATAGTCATTCAGTCTAGGCATTTTTCATCTCTTCCATAAACTCATTTGCATCATCAAAATGGAATATGGAAATGCCTTGAGTCCCAAGGAACTTTATAAAGTCCTCCTCGGCCATCCCCGCAATTTCAGCGCAGTACCCAACAGGAACTCCATGATTCTTGTAGAATTCAAGTGCTACAACACGCTTAGCTAAGGAAAGCACACTTTCCTTAGCCATATGCGTATCAAACAGCACTTCTTCTGGAATGTCTATGGATAACTGGCACACGGACTTTTCCCAGCTAATGCATAAATTGCTGCACTTCTTCTGTAGTCAGGGGACGGCCCAGCTTCTTTATGAGAGCAATAGCATCATGCAAACGAATAACAGGCTTTCCCCATGGATCAACCAATCGACCGTCCGGCGCAAAGGAGTCTATGTCCGGCAACTGAATTTTATTCTTCTTATTTTCAGGCATGAAAGTACTCCTATGGATAATACCGGGCAACAAGTTTTGTCGCGCCGCATGTATCAATATACATTTTTTGACCATCAATAGAAAGAGCATAAATATTCTTTGTGTAGTATTCTATCAAGTCCGTTTTTGCAACAAATTGAACAAAGCCAGCATTACCAACTTCAAAGCTCAACTTACATGCAAAAGCAAAAAGTTGACCACCAACACCTATGTATTCCTTATCAGCGCCCCTGTTAATTGGGGCAGATTCAACAAGTTTTACATGGGTAAATAAATTCTGGCACTCGTGTTTCAACGCAATTCTTCCTTGAACTCGACTATCATTCACAGCGAACAAATCGTAAATTTCAAAACCATTTTTTTGGGGGATACTCCAATCAAAAAGCCAACCATTCGCAAGCCATTTCTTCGCGGTTTGTTTTGATATTTTATTAGAATGTAACTGGAATTCAGTTTGGACAATTTCGCCAGACAATCTGTGGACAAGGCACTGAGTAAGAGCATCTATTTCAATGCCAATTGCAACATCATTCATCTTAACTCCTTCCTCGCAGACAAGCGTAAATATGCGAAGACAAAAATATTTTTGCTCGTTTGAGCACCTAAAATATAGGTTGCAATTTCACCATTGTCAATAGTTAATTCCCAAAATTTTTGAACACGCCAAACTTTACTTCATGGAATTTGGAAATCAAATTTTCAAGCGTGTCGCAGCCGTCAATAAAAATCTGAGGGCGTTTGAACTTGAAGGCATCATCCCACAAGTACTTCAGAACTTTTTCGGCAAAAATCTTTTCAGAAATTTCACCATTTACGTTACACACGAACCACACGCCAAGCCGCTTGTCTTCGGTACTAGAAAGTCCCTTGAGAAGGATCGTCATTTTGCGATTTGCCCATTCCCAGAATTCGCTCCAGGAAGTTTCTGTACCAGCAATCTTTGCATCGTGTTGAATACAAACAGCTTCCGTCTTAAAATTACCTGCGTCGTCCTTTGCAAATTCATTGCGAACTAATTCCATATCAAAGCGGCGCTGGAAAGCATTATCCAAGGTGAACACATTCTGATCCGAAGTATTCATGGTCGCAAGGATGGAGAGGTTAGGCGGAAGACGAATCGGGGTAATTTCCGAAAAATGTAATTTTCCAGTTTCACCAAAACCAGGCCAGTTGATATCTATCGATTTATAAGCCGAGACCTCGCCTCTTCCATCCTCAGGAGTATACTCAACAGGAGTTTCACAACCATCATGATTTTCTTTTAGATAGCTACTAATACTTCGTATGTAGTCATTCATATCATCATGATCAATACCATAAACACTCCAGCCAGCTCCATAACCAAATTCGTCCTTATCATCATTTGGTTTTATTCGATCGCACAGTTGGAAAACTTCGCCTAAGATCGCTGATGCCTGACCTCGGTTGATTTCATCAATTACGAGGTAGAAATTTTGATTTGGATTCAGGTATGCGCGTCGTAGAATTTTCGCAAATGGACCCGGTGTAAATTCGTAGCTTACACTGTGATTTTTTAACTTCGGTTTAATCTGTCCGATAAATTCCGCATTCGTATAATCAGGGTGAAAGACAACTGAAATTTTGTTGAAGTCAGGAACATTCTTCAATTGTTCTTTGATTGTATTACTTTTCCCGCATCCTGGAACTCCGTAATAGATGATTTGGGAATGCAATTGCATTTCCTGTTTTTTTTCTTCAGCAGCTTTAGAGGGGATGTTTTTATTTTGATTAGCAAGATGTCTTTTAACTAGAAACATTTCAAGAGAAATTTTCTTTTGAATTAGCTTCATCATCCCATTAAAATTAAATCCCTGATAAACATTCCACAAAGACTCTTCCGGGTATTGTTGAACCAAAACATATTGATCATCTCGTAACTTTGAAATGCCACTAAAAATAGCGTCATTTAGATGATCTTCATTACTAATTGGATTTAAAAGAACTACACACTCATTTCTTAAAATTCCACTATTTAGGCGGTTTCGACTAGCAGCAATATACTGAGACGAATCCAAAACCTTTGATGTTCCAATAATTGTTTCATCAGCCTTAGCTTCGCTAAAACCATTCTTTTGTAGAAAGTTCTCTACATAATATCTAGAATCCATAATCACACACCCCACTTCTTAAAGTTGTTCTTCTTCTGTGCTTCCGGAGAACTTGCACCAAGTGGGAAACCCATGAGGTATTCTGCATTTTTAGGAGCAGGGCGTTCAAACACTTTTTTGAAGTTACGGCACCCTTGATGCTTCATCATAGAAGGCGCAGAATAATTCGCCATCGTTGTGGGAGTATGAACCAATCCCAGTTCTTCACCAAAGGTTTGCTTAATCCATGTTTTTTGAATTTCAAATACCTTTGCAATTTCATCATCAGAAACGACTTCTGTGTATTCACCGTCTTCAATATGACGATTCACAAGAATTCTAAATGCAGACGCAGCAACAAAAGGAGATTGCGCGTTACCAACACCCTTCAATTGTTCTCGACGATTAACAACAGAAACATCGTCGCCAAGATCATCGGGATTTTTGCTCCAGTATACACCCTTAAATTTCGGCAATGACGTGATATGATTTTTTATGTTTTCAAATACTTTTTCGTCTTTCACAGCTAAAAGCCAAAAACGATTTCTTTGATGATCTGCTCCTAAATCAGAGCAGCTCAATCTACAGAATTTAACCTTATAACCAACAGATTCTAAATCCGACTTAGCCTTGCTTATGGCGCGCAATACAACATTTTCACCAAAGACAATCGGAGCCTCAGACTCTTTTACAAACCTAAACATCTCATCCCAAAGATTTTTCTCTGCAATGTTTTTACCATGAGCTGCAGTGCTGAAAGCTTGGCAAGGAAATCCTCCACACAATACATCAAACTGATTTTTAAAATCAGCGCCATTCAAAGCACGAAGATCCCCATAGATTTCAAATTCATCCATCCAGCCATCTTTTTGGCGCTGTTTCAAAACCTGCTGACAAAATTCATTGATTTCAACTCCGGCACAACATTGATGTCCAAGAAGTTCTCCACCATAAATTCCACCGCCAATCCCCGCAAACAAATGAAATTCTTTGATACATTGCTGTTCAGCAACTACAGTCTTCTTTCCAGCCATTCCTCTCGCTCCTCGAGTTGAAAGTGAACGAGTCCCCCTCTCGTTCCGGAGCGATGATCCTGGCCAATTTCTGCAGCAGTCTTAAGTAGAGCGACTATCCGTACACGGTTCCATTCCGCGATTGCAGATGCACAAAAAATGGCGAGGAGCATTGCTGCTTCCCGCCTAAATGCGACGACTAATCCCTACAATTCAAAAACAAAACTCGCCTAGCCCACCTGCGAAAACAAAATGGGCGTACGCCAAAACGCCTTGGCGCGCATGCACGAAAGCGAGGGTCTAAACCACTGGGTACACGACCCCCAGGGTGCAACACGCCCAAACATTTTGGGCATTCCGAGATTTGTCTTATTCTTGGTTCAAGAAAGTGTCTAAGTTTCAGATACGGAACAAGAGCAAAACTCACCAAGAGCTTTGCTCGTTCCACATTCCCCGACACGATTTAAATGAAAAAGGGCGGAGGGGTTAATGCATTTATCTATCTGAGGCCTTAGACTGCCGGAACCAATAAACACAGAAACCCACGCCCCATAAAGGCCGCATTGCAAGCGCATATTCAATGAATAGAATATGCACACCACAAAACGTTGCCGACAAGTATAACTTACCGACAGACGTGAGTCCGTCTCATTCCTGGTTCAGAAAGTGTCTAAGTTTCAGATACGGAACGAGAGCAAAACTCTCTATTTACGTTGAATATAGAATTAAAATCCGTTTCAGGTCAATAGAGCGCTGTGTTTATTTAATCGTTTTGGCTATACCTCCTTATCCAAACCTGCAAGCACCTGTTTGCCAAGTTCCGTTAGACGATACTTTTGAGTACGGCTGTTTGGCTTATCTGGAACTGTCTGTTCTACATAGCCTAAAGCAAGTGCGGGAAGCAAATATTTCCAACTAAAATTGTTCCTATCCTTTAAATACAGCCTTCGCATCAATTCACGGCGCCCCATCTCCCCATCTAAATGTTTCAACAACGCCCACACATACCCATCAACTTGCTGGGTGACTTGCTGGGTGACTTGCTGGGTATCATGGGGGGCATCATGGGGGGTGCCGTTCAACGGAAGCGTCAACTTAAAGCCATATTTCGTTTCTTCAAAGATTGGCAACGCTCCCTTCGCGTAAATGGGCAAGTATTTCCAGGTATTACGCACACCGGAGCCGAGGCGTTCAAAACGGCCCATCTGGACCATAAAATTGCAGATGGTCGGGTTACGTGCAAAAGGTTCCAAGTTTGCAGGGGTAATCCTATCGATGTAATACTGAACGCAGGGATTGGTGAATTCCACGCGGTCCTTGTAAATCATGATTCGACCAGGCGAACCATGCATATACTCTCTGTGAGAAATAATGTTTGAAACAGCCTCACGGAAAATCTTGCCTCGCAAACTGATGCGCTGATCTCCCTCCAAATAGAACGGATCCGGCAGATACTTCGCAATAAAATTCATCACCTGCTCGTAGGTGTCAATCAAGTTGGTTCGAATCATCTCTCGATCATCATAACGGATTTCGTCTTCACGACGCAACAAGCAGTCGAAAAGTAACGCAGGATCTGCCCTGAAAATAGCTTCATCCGTTCCGAACATTAGAACAGCAGCCAGATTCAAGCAACGTTCATTGGTATTACGATCCACCGTATAGAAACCGCCATACTGCAAAAGTTCCTCAAAGGATAAATTCGCCCACGGATGGTTATTGAAAGTTACCGCCATCAAGTTTTGAGCCTTACGGCAAAGTTCCGGGCGCAAGTCCGCCATAGTAAATCCGTGCATGGGGCGCTTCTCTGTAAAAAGCCCAAGCTTACGGGTCAGCACTCCCGAAAGCACGTTGGTATTGCGAGTTACAAAATCCCCATCGTCACTGCGCAAGTAAACTTCCCCATCACAGCGATGGATTTCGGAACTTTCCTGAACCTGGCAAACAATGATTGTCTTGCCATCAATTTCACACTCCTCAGGATAAAGATTGCAGGCGGGATTTATTTTCGTAGGGTTATGAGCAAGGCTTGCCAAATCTTTTTTCATTTGGGGAACTGCCTGTGGATTCACACCCACAATGGTTCCATCGTCATCAACTCCTAAAAAAATGAAACCGCCCGTTGCGTTGAGAAAGGCACAGACCGTCTCAAAAATATTGTTTGGCAGCTTGTCTTTCGCCTTCTTGAATTCCACACGCAAGCCTTCGCCTGCACGGAGCATTTCCATTACATGTTCATTAATCATACACAATCCTTGACGATACCTCGCCACAACCGCAGCGAGGATATTTTTCAACAAGGCAGGCACCGCACTTACGGCACACGCCCATTACTTCTGTTTCATGTCTTGGATGTTTTTGCGATTTCTTGTAGGCGAGGGTATTCCCCGGCATTACCTGGCGCGATTCGACACATCGCAATCGCGTACTCGAGCAGGCTGCGTCTCCTGCCAGCTATCCTACAAGTCCACAAAATGTGAACGGGCCCGCCCGTGGATGCCTCGGAACCTTTCTTCAAAAGTTCGCTCGCCTCAGTCAGCGGGATTATAAAAACTCTTTTTTGCCCCACGGTCAAAGCACTTGGCATTCGCCATGGCGGCTTTTGCGAAATCTACTTGCCACCTCTCGCTTTACGGTGCAACTTCGGCGCACCAGCCAGATTTGCCGATCTCGGCCACTTTGACTTTTTTAAATCAAGGGCATAGGGGTAGCGCTGTTCGCGGACCACCTGTCGCAGGAACATGTTGACACCTGTGGCCAAGTCAAAACCAAGGGATTCAAATACGCGCTCGGCGCCCTTCGCCACTTCGGCATCCACCTTTACAGTGGCCTGGTAGTCGGCGGCAGGTTCGGCGGCCACCTTGACGGAAGAACCCGCAATCAAGTTCTCGGCAGTAGTAATCTGCAAATCAAGCAACTCCTGCTGCAGGGCCTTGCGCTGCTCAATCTGGGCAGCAAGCTCAGGCAATTCCGCAACCTTTACATAGCGGCTCTTTACCTTGTCGCCTTCTCGCCATTGCAAGTAATATCGATCCTTGCCCTGGATACACTTTTTGGTGATAGAGCCTTTAGGCAGAGACTCGATTTGCGCCTTGATTTGTTCTTCGCTTTTCATAACCTACAATATAAACTACTATTTAAAAAACGTCAATAGACGTAGGTTATTTTTTGTACAAAAAAAGCTCGCAGCCATAGGGTTGCAAGCTTTATAATGTCAGTTTAGCAAAAAGACAAATATCACTTAATTCACGGAAGAAACGGCCATGATGTTGAAGTTGCCAGCAAGTCCAGAAGCACCCTGGATCTTGAACCTCACAGCTACAAGCTTTGCTGCGGCTTCTTCACCGGAAATTCTGCTTGCGCCGAAACCAGCCTGTTTGAACTGAGACCAGTTAAAGCACTTTGTTGCTCCATTTGGAGACTTCGGCAAAGATACAAACGGAAGATCCTGACCAAGTTCCTCGTCAACAATATCACCCAGGCCCATTTCAATGGTCATGGCGTTATCCGCAGCATAAGTCACACAAACGCCACCCCAACTGGATACATCTACAGCGACAGAAATGCCAGATTCAGCATCTTCACCACCGATATTGAAACCCACACCCATAAACGGATTATAGTCTAGAGTGCCCTTGTCTAGATAGTAAGTTCCACACAGACCTACACAATATTCAATAACCGGATCCAATTGACTCATGGAATAGTCGTTGCCCAGTTCTAGCGGCCATGTAATTTGAGATGCTCCACCATCAGCATCATCACCGAATACATACCAGTAGCCGGAAGTTTCCGTTCCAACATCATGCCCCGTTTCAATTCGGGAAGTTTCTTCATCGCCACACCATTTCATCATGGTGCCCGTCATAGAATCATTGCACCCTGTACCAATTACGTGACCAGAAACAATAGTAGTTGAACTGGAGCTTGCCGTGGAAGAACTGGATTTCACAGGAGTGCCGTCGGTAAGTTCATTGGAGGAAACACCTAAGATGTTGAACGCACCCGTGGTTCCAGTTTTACTCTGGATTTTAAAATGCAAGGCCACAAGTTTCTCGGCAGCAGTGGTGCCGGAATTGGCACCCCAACCACTACTGAACTGGGACCATTTATAGCACTTGGCAACAGCCGTTTCAGATTTCGGCATAGTCACGTAAGGGAAATCATAACCGATTTCGGCATTTACAGCATCACCTAGACTCATTTCAACTTTTATTGGAGAATCAGAGGTATAGGCCACGCAAACGCCATTCCATGCGGATGCATCAACAACAGCGAGAAATCCTGAGTCATCTTCGCCACCCACATTGAAACCCACACCTACATACGGGTCATACGTGAAGGTTCCCCTATCCAAGATATAGGTTCCGCACAAACCACCACAGTAGTCGACAACTGGGTCAATAGCTTTTTCATAAAGATCATTACCCAGTTTAACCGGCCATTCAATCTTAGATTTACCACCATCACTATCATCTGAATACGAGAACCAGTAACCAGAAGTATTAGTACCTACGTCAAGGCCTGTCTCCACATGATAATCCCCGTCAGCGCCAACCCAGCGCATAAGGCGACCATTCAGTCCATCAATTGCAGAAACCTGCGTTTCAGAGGAACTTGAGGATGTTACGGAAGAAGAAGACTTGGGAGAAGTCGCGTCCGGATCAATGTAGGAGGCGATAGCCTTGATATTGAAGGTACCGACGTTATCACCATTCGACACATTGAAATTGACCTGCACTCTAGCCAAGTTCTTGGTGAAATCTTCGCCAGTATTAGCAGCAATTCGTGTCTTCTTGGCAACAAGGTTGCCCTGACTGAAATGAGACCAGTTAAAGCACCTACCAACGGCAGAAGAAGCCTTTGGTAACTTGGCTGCAGGCTGATAGCCAGCAACGTTCCCGTTTACCAGTTCATCAGAAACAAGGCTGATACTTCCATCGTGATCAGATTCATAGACAATGCAAATGCCACCCCATTCAGAAACATCTGCTGCAACGACCTTTCCATTTTCATCATTACCCACAATGTTGAAGAAAGCGCCATTGACTACAGTACCGGAATAGTTCTTAGGAACTTCAAACGTTCCGCAAACGCCACCGCACTTCTTTAATGCGGTTTCAATATCAGCATCTTTTTCGCCACCAATACCCCAGGAAATCTTGACTTGTTCTGAGGATTCGGGCAACTGCCAAAGACCTGCAGTTTCAGAATTGTTTTCGAAACCGGTCGTTACTTGCGGAAGACCCGAAGTATATTTCCAGTTCATAGGAATATCCGACAAGTCAGCGGCCAACAAACCATTCGCTTCTGTAGTGTAGCCGTCAGCAAAATCATCACCAGGATTTATGCCTGTGCCTGGATCTATTCCCTGAGGTCCACATCCTATCAAGAAGAATGGTGTTGCCGTTAGCACGGCGTGCAGTTTTTTGTTCATAAGTTCCTCCTAACCCCTATTTTGTAATAGGAAATAACTGTAAATTCATTCGATAGACTTGCTCGCAGTTTTCGTCATCTGCGATGATGCTTAAAAGCTTCTTGCGGAAGTCTTCCATTTCTTGGGTAATGCGCTCGTATGTTTTGCGGGAAACACCCATGGTGATTCCATTAGCGAAACGTTCCGTGGAAGGAAGTTCCTTGATAGCATCAACGGCCAACTTACCCATCTGATAATGCATTCCGCGAATCGCCATGGGAATTGCCTTGCTAGAGCCCACAATTCCTTTTTCAGTTTGCCTATAAACGCCCTCTTCGACCTTCTGCAAAAAACCTGCATGAACCAAAAAATTCATGGAGTTGCGAACGTCTGCTGCCGTAATTTCAGGATAGAAACGTTTAGCGATGTCCAGGGGTTTTGCGTGGGGCATTTGCGGGGCCAGTTCGCGAATGACCGGGTTCCACCATTTTTCATAATATTCCAGCGCGTCGGAATCTACTACGCGGACTTGGTTTTCCTTGATAATTTCACGCAGCTTTTCCTGAAGCTTCAACTTCTTTGTTTCATCAGCTTCGTCGCAAAGCCTGACCAGCGTTTCGAAGTATATGACTCGAAAGCCGGTCAGACCCATTGCCTCTACTACCTTGCTAACCCCCACCATACTCAGGCGAGTTTTTCCCTCACAAACAAGGCGTAGATAAGACGGCGACGCAAATCCAGCCAACCTTGAGAAAGCTCTCCACGAAAAGTCCGAAGTCCTTTTCCTTTCCTCAAAGAAGTCTCGCATATAACTGCGGTAGTCCTGATATTCTACAATATCTCTCATATTCAATGAATATATGATTTTTATGATACGATATTCAACAAAAATCACCTAAAAATCAAAGTTTATAACAAAAATTTAAATTTCATAATTCTATATGTATCACCATTGAATCGTATATAGGAATAAAGATCTATTTATTAAGCTATTTTTGTCGCAATGAAACTACTTTTGATTTACTTTCTGGTCCTTGGATTTATTTGCGTCAGGGACTGGTTCAAGGTGAAGAACTTTGACGACTATGTGGTGGCAGGCCGTAAGCAGACTGCGCCCTTCGTGTTCATGAGCCTAATGGCCACTGTTCTCGGGGCGTCTGCAACAGTGGGCATCGCAGCCCGTGCTGAAAACATAGGCTTTGCCGCATTCTGGTGGTTGGGCGTTGGCGCTATCGGCTTCTGGTTCCAGGCAGCATTCCTGAGTAAACCCATCCACGATCTTGATGTGCGCACGCTCCCGGAACTTGCAGAAAAGACTGTGGGCAAAGTGGGCCGCAAGCTGGTGGGCTTCATTATTGCAGTTTCATGGATCGGAATTATCGCGGCACAGTTTGCTGCCGTGGCAGGATTCATCGGGCTCGTTCTCGGCCATGATGCAGGAACCATGTCCGTAGTGATTACCGCCGCCATCGTCATCGTTTACACTTTGCTTGGCGGGCAACTTTCTGTGGTGAGAACAGATGCGCTGCAATTTGGAATTTTGACAGTAGGGTTTGCGGCAGCCGCAATTTACTGCATGGTGGCTGGGAATGAGGCTACTTTGATAGAGACCGCCGCGGAGAATGCTGCCAGCACCGTCGCAAGCCTCGGAGATTTTTCCCTGCTGAATGAAAAATTCGGTATCGCAGATTTAGCCATGATGCTGTTCACCGTGGGCGGCGCATACTTCCTCGGGCCCGACGTGATTTCCAGAAACCTTGTGGCAAAAAACGCCTCCGCAGCAAAGAAGGCGGTAATCGTCGGAAGCTTCGCCATTCTCATTTTCAGCGTCATCATCGTTTATCTCGGGATGTGGGCACACGCCTATGCTCCCGCGGAAGGTGTAAACCCTCTATTCCGCTTAGCTTCAAATGTTTTGCCGCTGCCGCTTGCGGCATTGCTTTCCGTGGGCTTGCTTTCCGCATTGCTGTCGTCTGCGGACACCTGCTTGATTAACTCCGCGGCAATTTTCGGCAGTGACATTCTCGGCACGAAGCGTATTGCAGTGGTGAGGATTCTTGTTGTTATCATCGGTATAATTGCCATGATTCTCGCCCTAGGCGGTAAGGATATCATTGCACTCCTGACGATGGCATATTCCGTTTATACCCCAGGTATTGTGGCTCCTTTGGCTGTAGCTATCATCGCCCACAAGAAATTCGCCATCAAGAAGAACTTGTGGTACGCAGGGGTTTGCCTCGGCGGCCTCTTCGGCCTGGTCCCCGCCATTTTATCTACTGCAAAAGTCAGCACCCCCGATTACATGCCTCACATCGGTATTGCTATTTCATTGATCTTCGCACTCGCAAGCTTAAGAAAGAAATCTTGCTAAAGGAATTTTATGGATATCAATTGGGTTATTTACATCATCGAGATTATAGTCATGACCATTGCATTCACCTGCATGATCATAATTCCCCTGTGCAAAAATCCACTTTGGTGGATTCATGACTATCCCAAGGATATTCAAGAAAAATATTTCGAAAACCACGAACGCGTTCCCACCGAACTGTTCACCCCCACCGTGGCCTTAAAGAAGGGATGCGCTATTTTATTTGCCCTAGCCTTGCTAACAGGCCTCGTTGTACTTGTGGGCGCCAGAGATTTTACCTCAGCCTTTTTACTGGGTTACGGAATCTGGTTTGTAATTGACTGGTATGACTGTTTCTTTTTGGACTGGGTTCTATTCGCAAACATGAAGAGAATTCGCTTGCCGGGAACAGAGGACATGGACAAGGAATACCATCAAAAGAAATATCATTTTGTACAATCCATGATTGGCATGGGACTGGGCCTAATTCCTAGCCTGCTGTGTGGTGTAATCGTGATGGTTATCTTTGGATAAAACAATGAAAGTCCAAATTCTTATTGATAACATCGAGGGTGAAGTTTGTAACTGCGAAGGCAGTAAGGTAAAGTTGTGCCCGGAATGGGGGCTTGCCGCTCACATCGATTTTAATGGTCACAAGATTCTATTGGACACAGGGGCTTCCGCTCAATTCACAAAAAATGCTGACGCTATGGGAGTGGATTTGACGAAAGTGGAATGCGGCGTTTTGAGTCACGCCCACTTTGATCACGCCGACGGCCTGGAAGCTTTTTTCAAGGCGAACGGCCGCGCCAAATTTTATTTGCGGGAAGGCGCCAGCGAAAACTGCTACAGCACCCGCAAGTTTCTGAAATTCTTTACCCGCCATAAGTACATAGGCATACACCGCGGATGGCTCGAGCGCTACAGTCACCGCATTGAATTTGTGGGCGGTTCCGCAAACTCCGCCGGCAGTCCCGTAGAAATTTTGCCAGGTGTATTTCTGGTAGGCCATTCCGACGCGGTTTTAAACGCTGCAGGACGCGCCGCCATCGGAAAATCCGTAGGGCAGTTTGTCAAGGAAAATGGAAAGTTCCGCCCCGACAGTTATGACCACGAACAAAGTCTGGTATTCGATACACCCAAGGGTCTGTTCATCATGAACAGTTGCAGCCATGGCGGCGCAGACAATATCATCAAGGAAGTGATGGCCGCCTTTCCCGGCAAAAACATTTATGCAATGCTGGGCGGATTTCATTTGTTCAAATCTCCCGACGAAAAAGTCCGCGCCTTCGCCGAACGACTTTACGAACTGAACGTCCAGAAAATTTACACAGGCCACTGCACCGGAACGCGCGCCTTTGAAATTCTAAAAGACGTTCTTGGCGACCGCGCAGAACAAATGCATACCGGCATGGAAATCGAAGTTTAACTCAAAATCTTTCGCAAAGTCCTTATTATCTTTTAGCTTATGAAGAACGAAAATATCTCTCTCGAAAATCTTGACCACATCAAGGGCAATCCCAAGGCCCTCCTCCCCATCGCCGTATTCCTGGTGCTTTACCTGGGCATGGGCATTTCCTTTGAATACGTCCTGAAGATTCCCATGGGGTTCTACAACATTCCCATTGTGGCAGCATTCCTGGTGGCCATCTTCGTCGCTTGCATCCAGAATCGCAAACTGAATTTCGACAAGAAGATGAACGTGATGGCAGGCGCCATCGGCGACCGCAACATCTTCCTCATGATTCTGGTATTCCTCTGCGCAGGCATCTTCGCGGGAATCCTGGGGCGTTCAAGTGCAAGCGCTGCCGCCTACCTCTTGCTGGATTTCATCCCGGCGCAGTTTGCAGTTGTCGTCTTGTTTGTCGTGGCCGCCTTCGTCTCTACCGCCATGGGAACTTCCGTAGGTACCATCGCGGTGGTTTCGCCCATCGCCATTGAAGTTGCAGGCGCCGCAGGATTCGGCATTCCTTTCTGCGTCGCTTCCGTTATTGGCGGCGCCATGTTCGGCGACAACCTTTCGTTCATTTCCGATACGACAATCGCAGCCACCTCCACACAGGGCTGCGCCATGAAGGACAAGTTCCGCGTGAACTTCGGAATTGCCCTTCCCGCAGCCATCGCCGCGGTAATAATCATCGCATTGATTTCCTTCGCCACAGACGCCCACGAAGTCGTTGCTGCCGATTACAATCTGGTGCAGCTCATCCCCTACGTGTTGGTACTGGTTCTCGCACTCACCGGCATTAACGTTTTTACCGTATTGCTGGTGGGCATTGTCGCCGCAGCCATCATCATGGTAGGGAGCGGTGAACTTGATTTCGTCGGACTTCTGGGACACATCGGCAACGGTATTTCCGGAATGTACGAAACCATCATGGTGGCCGTTCTCGTAAGCGCTCTCTGCGGCCTCATCCGCATTCACGGCGGTTTCGCTGCGCTTCTGGATTTCATCCACAAGGTCTTTAAAGGCCACAAGAGCGGTCAGCTGGGCGTAGGCCTCTTGGTAAGCGCTATGGACGTGGCTACCGCAAACAACACCGTGGCTATCGTCATGGCAGCTCCCATCGCAAAGCAGATGGGCGACGAATACAGAATCTCCCCGCAGAAGACCGCTTCCCTCCTGGATATTTTCGGATGTATCGTGCAAGGCCTGCTCCCCTATGGCGCACAGATGCTGGTGGCACTTTCTGCCATCGCTACCGCAAGCGCCGCCGCAGTAGCCAACGGTGCCGAAGCCGTAAACGTCAGCGCCTTCGACATCATTCCCTACATGTTCTATCCCTTCCTCCTCCTGGTCAGCGTACTGATCTTCATCGCTGTCTCGCCCAAGAGAAAGAAAGCATAACCTGATTCTATCGGGCCAACAGCCCTCCAGAATGACGGTTCTGGAAGACAAAAAATTAAAGCGTAGCTACTCAAGGTAGTTACGCTTTTTTATTGGTTAATGTTACGCTCTGTTTTTTTGCTTACTTATGCATGGCAACAAAATTGAGGCCAATGGTATAGCCGCTCATGTCTCTCAAAGAACCACGCAGGAAAGAGTCATCATCAAACGGATACATATGATAATCAAAGGTGGCTTCTACACCAAGATCAATGATTTTGGTAATAGACCAGGTGTGACCAACTTTAAGACCCATGTTAAGGCGCCATTCGTCGTCAAGGTAGTTGATCTTGGAAGTTCCCACTTCATATTCATCTGCACCAAATTCAACGCCAACGAAAGCGCCCTTCAATGCAGATGCCTGATCGAAAGGAAAGCCCATGCAACCAATGTGGAAACCAGTTGCAAAGTAGTCTACATCCTTTGTGCCAATATCGAGATCCATATCGCCACCACCAACAGAAATGTCGGCACCAAGATAAGCTTGAACACGGTGGGAGAAACTCATACCTGCGTCTATGCCAAAGGATGCTGCAGCGTTATCAGCACTGACCTTGCCGCCATAAGCGGACATCTTACCTTCAACAGAATTATATGCAGCGCCAGCACTGCCCTTAAGGAACAAACTATTGGATGACTCGGCAAAAGCCGCCTGAGATAGAGCAGCAAGGGATACTGCGAAAATTGAAAATGCCTTTTTCATATTTCCTCCTTTGTCCTCAAAAAGTACAAAAAACTTACGCAGAATAGTTGTTTTTGAGAATATTTCAATTTTTTTTGTTCAAAAAAGTCTCCAAAGTTCCACATTGGAATAGTGATTTAGCGGTCCGGGTCTTGACCGCAGGCACTTGGAGCCGTATATTATTGACATAGACCGGATGTAAACCGGAACGCGGGCCTACGGGCACTGCAACAATAGAAATGGGTCGGCCCTTCGGCGCCGACCCGTTTTTTATACCCGCGATAAAAGCAGATTATTTTTTCTTGCGTTCTTTCTTGACTGCGTCTACAGCAGCTTTAAGAGCTTCCTTCTCGGCAGCCTTCTCCTCTGGAGTAGGCTTGGTATCTTCAAGAAGGCGATCAGCCCATTCGTCCCAGAAGCGGCAGCGTTCACCGTCCAGCTTCATCTTGGCGAACTTGACAGGTTCCGTTTCTACCGCCAGCGTCACCACAGATTCCTTGTAAGCCTGCGGGAGGCCAGTAACGTGAGCCATACGCTGCTTCAGTTCTGCAACGGTAGCATCCAGGATTTCAACATCAAAACGACGCTGGATATAACGGCGGGTGATGAAACCCATGGACATGAAGTAGTCGCCTTGATTGCCTTCGGCAAGGTAATTGCGGACGCGCAAATCCTTAAGTGCCAGCACCGCTTCCTCATAAGGAGGCAAGCGCGGGGCTTCACCCGGCTTACGGAATTTCTTGTGCAGGAGCCAGCCCAGAAGAACCAGCACAACACCACCCAAGACACACAGGGCAATAATCAGCCACTGAGGCAGACGGGGATCGGCCATAGGTTCTTCAACATCGAGAATATCATCTTCTTCGCCGGTGGTGCGGTTTGCAACCTTCACGGCAACCGGGTCGGTACTTGTCTTGACGGTATCCTTGTCCACAATGGCCACAATCTGCTGCGGAGCAATCATGAAGTCGCCACTGACAAAAGTATTGAGAGTTGCCTGCCAAGTGAACTTTGCGGTACCCTTGGGCATACCTTCAGTAACGCGTTCATTCTTCATTTCCTTGACTTCGAAACTGCCAAGGTTACCCACAAAACTGGGCAAGTCCACAATGGCATTTTCGGGTGCGGTCACGGCGATTTCATAATTGAACATGTCGCCGATAAAAACCTGAGCGTTATCTACGTTAGCCTTGACACTTACGTCAAAGGCAAATGCCGGCAGCGCACAAACGGCAGCCAAAACACACAAGCGAGAAAAAAACTTATTCATACAGGAGAGAATATACAAAAAGGCGAGAGCAGCGACAAAAACATATATGTTTTTGGCATTGCCGAGCCGAAGTATATGCATGCGAAGCATGCAATATCAAAAAAGGCGAGAGCAGTGGCCAAGTTTACTTGGACATTGCCGAGCCGAATGTATAGCGCATGAAATGCGCCATATACAAATTTAAACTCTGAAAATACATTCTATTAGATTGCCACGTCGCTCCGCTCCTCGCAATGACATTGGAGGTAAACAACGATAAACAAGCTATTTGCCCAACAGCTTTTTACGGCGGAGAGCCGCAGTGGGATGCTCACGGTAAATCAAGGCGAATATGGGAGTGTAGGGAATTTCGCATTCCACCAAGTTGCGCAGCGCATTCTTGGCGATATTCTTTTCCACATGCTCAAAGGCATACTGATCCGCTTCAAATTCCTGGCCCCAGCAATAGGTGTGGAAAATGACGCGACCGGGAATGGCGACAAGATGAAGCCAAAGAATAGCGACCCAGAAAGGCATTCCGTAACGGCCAATCACCAAGGCGATAACACCTAGCGAAAGCAGAAGCATAATGACCTTCACCAAGTTGCGAAGAGCCGCATGGTGCAACTTCTTGTGGCCTTCTTCGTGGGCGGAAACAAACTTGCCCACCTCAGGTTCCTTACGGTTTTCCGGGAGAGGGAAAAAGTCGTTTACCAACGGAATCACACGAAGGATTGCAAGAAATCCGCCAGGCATCTGAGTGGCACGGCGTTCACGAATCTCCAGCACAATGCGGAGAATCACTTCCATAATCAGCAAGGTGATAAGCCAAATCACGTTAGTCCTGCAGCGCTTAAAGTTCCGGCTTGGAAAGCTTCACGATGGAACTGAGACGGCGGAGCTTTTCTTCCACGCGGGTCTTTTCCCATTCCGTAAAGCCCTTGTCCACCGGATGAGCATCGTCGTAATCGTCGAAGATTTCGCGACCGCGTTCGTTGTCCTTGTCCAGACCATGGGACACTCTTTCAAACCAATCCTTTTCCAACTGACGGTAACGCTTGATGAGTTCTTCAAAAGTTTCCGGCAGCGGAACCACACGGACAATATCCTTGTTGGATTCCGTAGTGATCATGCGACGAAGTTCCTTCACCGGCTGGTTCTGCAAGCTGCTGTCGTTCACCACCAAAGTGATGATGGTTTCAAGAACGTAGCGTTCCATATACTCGGCGTAAGTATGCAAGGCCTGCTGGCGCACACGTTCGCGGAGGAAGTTTTCACCAAGGCCATCGATGTGTTCCTTGGTATAGACGTCACGGATGGTGGCCACCTGCAAACGGCAGTAAGCGTCAAAAACGGCACGCACTGTTTCAGCATTAAAGATACTGCAGAAAGTAGCGGGCACAACACCCTTACCGCGAATGGAATACTTGTAGGCGTTGCGATCCAAGGCGTAGGCGTTGCGGGCATAGTTCCAGCCTGGAACAATTTCGTTCAACTTGGCAGGAACACCGTTCAGTTGCGGATCACCCGGACGAATCAGGGAGAAGGGGAACTTGAGACGCTGGGGCAAAGTGGTTACGCCACTAGCAATCAAGGTGAACGGAGCTTCACGGTAGTTGGCCGGGAACTTGATGTTCACACCAAGGCCAAAGAACAAGCCCTGTCCCGGCATCACTTCCTGGTCCGGCATACGACCGGTGTGGTTACTACCTACGTTGGCTCCATAGCCAAGATTACCGCAGCCTTCAGGCCACAAAGCGGCAATCAAGAGAGAATGGTGATGCATCTGGGTCATGGGGCCCATATAAGAACTGTTGACTTCACCTTCTTCAATATGGCAGCACGGTGCAATAATCGAAGACTTCACGATGGCCTTGCAGGCCACCTTGGTACGGTTCATCAAAATAGATCCCTGAACCTCGGCACCCGTATGGACGGTAACGCCCATCTGCACGTCGGAGTTTTCAAGAATCACAGAATCATAAATGTGGCTGGATTCTTCGAGGGAACTGAGAATCACGGAGTTGCGGATCTTGGCCGCACCTTCGATGCGGGCATGGGCTCCAATCCAGCTATTGCGAATGATGTTGGTGTTGGAAATGACAGCACCCTTTCCCACCACGCCGAAAGGCAAGGCGGTTTCGTCGCGATAAGCCTGCAACTGTTCAGCAAAAGCCTTGGCCACCTCGGCCTCGGGTTTATGGAACAACTGGGCGTCCACCAGGTCGGTAGAAATTTCGGGGAACACCAACAGGCGACGGCCGCCCATTTCGTTACCCACGCTCATGGAAGTTCCAATCATGTAGTTGATCTTACCACTGCTCACCAGGGAGCCCACATTTTCCACAACGGCACCCACGCGAATCAGTTCGTTGGACAACATGGCCACACGGTAAATCAAAGCATTTTCGATAATGCAGTTATGGACAAAACTATCGTAGATACCGGTCGGGTAGGAAATGTCGCCCGGCAAAAGTAAAGTACCAAAGAAGCGGGGCAGGTAAACTTCGCCTGCAAAAGTGGAGCCGTGAATGCGGGTCGGATCGAAATCGGGATCCACCATGACCTTGGCCCAGGATTCGGAGCGGTTGCCATTTTTGACAAGCACCTGGATTTCAGCTTCGGTCAAAGCACGACATTTGGCGGTTGCAGCCTTGATTCCCTTGAAATTTTCAACGGCGGCGGCAAAAACACTGTTCTTAAGGACTTTTTTCAATTTCAACAATCGTTGCATGGTTAAAAAATAGTCTAAATTCTACCCACTGATGAAAGACTTGCTTTTTAATTTGATTGGAAAACACAAGTATGATATTTCTATCTACACAGAAGAAATATTTGAACGTCGTTGCCAAGAGGAAATCATCCGCAGCGATGAGGACCATAGCTCCTTTGTCTACATTGAATTTGACTTCGAAAATGTGAAAAAGCAGCTGGAAAACGAAGAAAGCAACAATACCTTCTGGGAAATGTTCCTAGCCTCCCTCCACAAGAGCAACCGTGGCAGCGATATTATCGGCTTCCTGGAACATGAATCCGGCATCGGCATGCTTTTGCTGGACTCCAAGATCGAAGGCTGGAACCGTGTGAAGGGACGTATTGAACAGATGTCCTCTAGCCAAGGTTTCGACTTGGCCAAGAAGGTTTTGGAAGGCGCAGTCCGCCCCATTGTCTATCCGGCATGTATCCAAGATCCTGCAGCACCTGCTGATAATGCAATGGGTAATGCCGCCAATACTGCAGCAAACACTGCCGCAGCTTTGTAAAAATTTCTGTCGACGGTTCTACCGCCTTGTAACTTATGGTTCAAAAAGTTTTAGTTATCGGGTCCGTGTATCCGCGTTTTCATGAAGACGCAGAAGTGCCTTGGCTTCGCGCCTCTGTCGCACACTTGCGTAACGCCGGTGTGGACGTTCAAGTTCTGGCTCCCACTTACAAAGGCCTGAAGAGCCACGAAATCGATGGCGTGCCTGTCAATCGTTTCCGCTATGCTCCGAAGGATTGGGAAATGCTGACCCACGAGGAAGGCGCCCCCAGCAAGATGGCAAGCAAGCCCTGGTTGCAGCTTTTGGCAATTCCCTACATCATCAGCGGTTTCTTCCGTTGCCTCTCCCTTTGCCGCAAGTGGAAGCCCGACGTGATTCACGCCCACTGGCCCTTCCCCCATGCGTTCATTGCATTGGGCGCCGCAAAGCTTTTCCGCATTCCGTTGGTCCTGAATTTCCACGGTGCAGAACTGCTGCTGATTCGCAAGAAGAAATGGGTGAAGCCATTCCTGAAGTTCGCCATCAGTCAGGCACAGGCTGTATTTGCAAACTCCAGCTTTACCGCCAGCAAGATCAAGGCTCTCCGTAACGTAGAAGTGGAATGGAGCCCCTATGGAACTACATTAGGAAGCGAGGCTCCAGGCCCCAGGTGCGAGGAAAGCGCCGACGCTTCGGGTATGAACGGTGCCGCGCATCCCGTAAATGGCAAGTTCAAGATTCTCTTCGTAGGCCGTCACATTGAACGCAAGGGCATCTGCTACCTGATTGAAGCCGCCAAGTACCTGCCCAAGGACAAGTTTGAAATTCGCATCGTCGGCGTCGGTGACCTGACCGAAGAATTGAAGAAGCAGGCGAAGGAATTAGGCTCCAGGCGCGAGGTTCGAGGCTCGAGGGATGTACAGCATACTGAGTGTCATCCTGAGCAAAGCGAAGGATCTAGCATCAATCCCTGCGATATCATCTTCACAGGAAAGCTTTCTCCTGCAGAACTTGAAAACGAATACCGCACCGCCAACGTCTTTACGCTGCCTGCCATCGTGGATAGCAAGGGCGATACCGAAGGTCTGGGCGTTGTTCTGATCGAAGCCATGGAATTGAATTTACCCATCGTGGCAAGTAACGTTGGCGGCATCCCCGACGTGGTTGTAGACAACGTAAGCGGCCTGCTTGTTCCCGAAAAAAATCCCGAGGCCTTGGCAGACGCCTACAAGCGTTTGGCCTGCGACCCCGCCCTCGTCGCAAACCTTCTCTCCGGTGCCCGCAAACGCATCAACGATTGCTTCACCTGGGATGGCATCATCCAGCGACAAATCGCAGTCTATAACAAGGTTTGCAAGAAGTAATTAAAAAACTCATCGGCGAACCGGCGAGCTTTATTTTCGAATTCGAAGATTAATGCGGAATCAAGGACAAGTTCTTTTGGACATAATCCTGATTTATTTCGGGCAGCAACAACTATTACATTCTTTTCCGTATCTTCACCAGCATTAGGGATGAGAACAATTTCAAAACACCCAAATAATATTTAAAGCCCTGCATTTCATAATCAAAGAAGTTACCTTGTTTCAAATATAATAGAAAAGCCGAACAAAGTTCGGCCATTACAATTACTTAATTTCTCTCACTAAACGCAAGCCTTGGAAAGGCTTGTAGTTAACGCCATCATCACCACAACGGGTATACTTGTTTATATCTTCACGAGGCGACGTTAAGGAACCACCCTTGCATATAGAAGTTTCCCCATTGAAAATACTTTTGCCAGGCAACATGGTTCTCTCGCAAACAAGTCCAAAAATATCATATAATCCATAACCATTGGGCTTTAACAATCCAACAGGGCGAGATTTCTGCCGCCATTGACAGCAAGAGTGTTCTAAAGACATCCGATCATCATATTTATTCTTATCAAGTTTCGTCCAAACATCATTGCTATCAACTACGCCAAACCATGCAATTGAAGCGGTTCTTGAAGAATCATCCTTAAGAGACGCATCATCTAAGCGTCCCGTATAAGCACTCGCAAGAGCCATCCACTCATCATAATACGGCAAGCGATAGCCATCCGCTTCTTTATCGACATTCACATGAACAGACCCTACAGAAAACCTATCAACAACAGAAAACCTTTCATTTCGCACCCCAAACGAGCCATCTTCCCTAAAACTGTAAAATCTCTTTTCGGCAATCACAAGAGAATAGACAGGTTTAAAGCCGTCCCGTAAACTACGAAGGTTCGCATAAGCCATTGCATAATAAAAATCGACACGAACAGCGGCCGAATCATGAGCATAGCAAGTTTCCCCCTTTCGCATCATTTTTTTCTTTTCTATCCAAAAATTCTTGTTATCGCTCAACATTTCATTTGCTTGTGCAGGAATGGAATCCCACAACATTTGAACAAATTCACATTCAGTCACCTTATACTTATCTACCGCAAGAATTTTATTCATTTCCTCGGACCTTATAGGATCTCGATAAAGACGTCTACCCTTACTATCATATGGCGCTTCAAACACAGTTTCCGTTCCTAGACTATGTTTCTTTGCAGTCAAGTCAATATATTTCATCCCGACAAGGAGATTGAACGTAACCACATGGCCGATTTGAGTCACGTACTGGATTTTCCCGTTTTTCACGTAGTTGCCGGAATTCAGTTGAATGCAGTCGCCCACTTTTTCGTAAGAGAAGTCCTTGACCTTCCAAAGTCCCTTATCGCTGCCATCAACACAGATGGTGTAATCTGTGTTTTTCTCCATCTCGAGCCAAGCAACAGAATCTTTCAGCGGAACGCTGATGGAGTCTTGTGCTGTATATATATTATTTTCAGCAGTTTTCCTAGATAAGGGATTAGATGTTTTTTCAAACAAAGCCTTTGGCCCTTTAGTCCGATTAGCACCACTTGTTTCAGCCCCATTAACCTCATACAAATGCGTATTTGCCGCAAACGCAACAGATGCAATAAATACTAAAAAAATTTTCATTTTCATATTTAAAACCCTTTTTATAATAAAATACCTACTTTCCCTTATCTTCAACTATACATTTTTTTATAAAACAAGCACTACTTGAGCGGATACAATCCCATTGATTTTCTATACCATAAACCTTATTTCCTTCAGAATCCTTCCCCAAATAACACCTATCATTGGATCCCGTTTCAACAACAAACAATGGTCTATAACGAAGCCTATAACCAGAATCATCTTTCCATCCCATCAAATTGGTTTCATCAAAAGCAAAAGAAGGAATCGCGTCAATAGGATTTTCCAGGTCTTTTACATATCGTGCATAATTGCTAGGATAAGAAAGATCGTCATCTGCAATAAACAAATCTGTAAGTCCAAACGAATGTCCAATTTCATGGACTATTGTATTTAATGAAGCGTCCCCCACCAAGTGCCCTCCCCAAACAATTCCTCCCGTTACAGGATTCCAGCCTCGTTTTATACAAAAAAAACTCGTCGGCAAAACCGGCGAGTTTTAATTTTTTGCGAATTGATTTTCCGCGGAGGTGTTTTGCAGCGACATTTCGTCGCAATCGTTTCAATTACTTAGCGGACTTTTCCAGGTCCTTATTGGTCATGGCGCAGACGCAGGAATCAGACCAGACGTTTTCTGCAGTCTCGATCATATCGATGATTGCGTACAGCGGAAGGATCACGCCCATAACGCCGATGTTTGCGTTCATGCCCACCATGAGGGAAAGGGTCAGGAAGTAGCAGCCCATAGGCACGCCTGCGTTACCCACAGCGCTAACCACGGAAATCAGAACCCACATGAGCATGGTGCCGATGGAAAGCTCGATGCCGCTATTCTGCATCACAAAGAGGCTGGTCACCAGAATGAAGGCTGCGCAACCGTTCATGTTGATGGTGGTGCAGATGGGGAGCACAAAGCGGGACACTTCAGGATTCACCTTCAGGTTGTCTTCGGCAGACTGCATAGTCACAGGAAGAGTAGCAGCGGAGCTCTTGGTGAAGAAAGCCATCATCACAGCGGGGCTCATCTTCTTCAGAACATGGAGCGGGTTGAGGCCGCGAGCCAAGAGGAACAGCGGAAGCACAATGCAGAACTGAAGAACGTTACCGCCCATCACCACAGCGAGGTACTTACCCAAGGAACCCACAACCACGCCAGCATTCACCTGAGCGGAAAGCTGAGCAGCAAAGGCAACAACGCCAAGAGGCAAAGCCCAAACGAGAGCGCGAATCAAAGTGAAGAGGAGTTCACGAAGACCAAGAATCACCTTCAGCAAAGCGGACTTGTTTTCAGAATCCGGCATGAAAGCAAGGCCAAGGCCAACAGCGGCAGCAACCATCAAGATACCGAGAACGTTACCACTCAAGAACGGCTGCACCATATTGTTGGGCACCACGCTCAAGAAGTGGTCATAGTAGCTCATGGCACTCAGGTTCTGAGGCACGTCGCCAGCGGCGCCGCTCACCACATCCATGGGCAAGTTACCCGGAGCAATGATCAGGTAAAGAATCAGGCCAACTGCAGCGGCAGCGAAAGTGGTAAGGAGGGTGTAAATGATAGTGCGGCCAAAAATGCGGCCAGTGTTCTTCTTGACACCGAGAGCAGAAAGGGTGGTCATCAAAGCGAGAGCGATGGTGGGAACCGCCACAAACTGGAAAAGGCGAGTGTAGACAGAAGCGATGAAGTTGATCAGGTTGGTGAGACCTTCGCACTTGATGAGGCCCAGAAGGGCGCCAACGACGAGAGCCACGATCCAAATGATGATTTGCTTCTTGGGGAAAGATTTTACTTTAGGAGTTGTCATTGTTTCCTCTTATAATAAGACGCAGCCAATGGCGGCCGCAACCACAATCATTTTGATAGGACTAATTTTAATTTTAAAAGGTCCAACCGTAAAGCCCTTGGTCAGGACAAAAGTCAAAACAAACAGCGAAATGCTCACTGCGAAATGGAAAGTGTCATTGGGATCGCCACCCATGGGCTTTCCAAAAAGTTCCGTGAAAGGATTTCCGAAGTTTTCGGCGGTCATAAGCATCAAGGTAGCCGCAAGTAAAAGTCCTACTACCGTGGGGCGCAAACCCTTGAAAACGGATTGCACTGCAGGATGGTTCATGTGCTTCATAAAGAAGCGGCTAATGAGGAGCATCAAAATCAGGGAGGGCAGCACCACGGAGAAGGTGGCAACGCAACTTCCCAAAACGCAAACCCAGGGCTCTGCCCCAGAATTCTGCAAAGCCGTGTATCCCGCAAAAGTCGCAGAGTTGATTCCGATGGGGCCCGGCGTCATCTGGCTAATAGCCACAATGTCCGTAAAGTCGGCAGCGCTCATCCAACTGTGATTATAAACCACCTCGCGCTGGATCAGCGAAAGCATGCCATAGCCGCCGCCAAATCCGAAAAGGCCAATCTGGAAGAACGTATAGAACAGCTGGAGGAAAATCATGAATTAGGCTCCAGGTTACAGGCTACAGGTATGAGGAAAAATGCACATGTATTCATTATGCATCTTTCCTTTTGAAACGGCCCACAAGGTAGCCGCCAACGCCAGCAGCCAAAATAATCAAAATCGGGGACACGCCCAAAAACCAAATTAACAGAGCGCTTGCAATAGGAATCCAGAAGGTAAAGCGATTCAGCTTCGCTTTCTTCGCTAGGTTAAAGGTGGGCACCGCAATCAATGCCACCACGGCAGGGCGAATTCCGCGGAACGCCGCGGCCACCATCTGGTTGTCCTTAAACTGATGGAAGAAAAGCGCAATCAGCAAAATGATGATGAAGGATGGGAGCGCGGTCCCGATGCAGCTCACAAGCGCCCCCTTCACACGCCTCAGGCGATACCCGATAAAGATGGCGATGTTCACCGCAAAAATCCCCGGGCAGCTCTGTGCAATGGCCATCAGGTCCAGAAATTCTTCCTTGCCTACCCACTTCTTCTTCTCGATGATTTCCGATTCAATCAGCGGAATCATGGCGTAGCCCCCGCCAATAGTAAACAAGCCGATCTTGAAGAACGTCAAGAAAGCATCAAGATAAATATTGCGGAATTTTTCGGACATGAGACAAATTTAACAAAACATGGCGTGTTCAAATCCACAAACCACTTTTTTCTTTTTTTGTTTTACAAATAATTTCTCACCCGCGATAAGAGAATGTAGGGCAAAGGACGTTCCTATTTGAGATCTTTAAATATACGTCCCGCCCATTTTTTTATTCGAGGGTTATTATGTTCGAAGCACTCATTGACCATTTCCATGTTGCTCGCCAAATCATCAATCGCGAAAGCAGCCCAAAACCCGTAAACGTCTATAAGGTCAATGAGATAGCCTATCGTCTTGTCAGCTACCCATTTTCACCAATCTTCAAAGGGATACAATTACCAATCTGATGGTGGCATAGGGAAATAAATTTCTATCATTATGCAAAGAACCAAACATTGGAACATTTGCAAATATGAGCCGCGAAACAATATCCTTCTTTGTTCCCTCGGAATTTACTCTAGAGAATATCTTTACCACGGTCATTATTATTGGATTGACGATTGCCTTGATAACTTATGTTATAAAGTATCTTGATCTCAAAAAAAATTTTGATAAAAAAGTCGAAGTCGTCCGTTTACATTACGATGAACTTTTGGCTATAGAGCAAAGAAAGATTGCCAACCATTACGATGAATTATTAGCTGTGGAACAAAAAAAGATTGCAAGCATTCCTGGTCACGTTTCAGAACTGAAACGAATTGCATCTGAAATTTCAAAGTGCTGCGAAACTGATGATGCTGAACATCAGGAATATCAACCTGACGACCAGACACAAAACCCTCAGTAAGGACTATCGTTTCTTTTCTACGTCCGCGATATTCTTATCCATTTCCTGAGATACCTTACGAAGCATTCGGACTAGTGCAGAAGACTTTAATGGATGATTATCTGCAGGCAGCAATTTTTGGGCAGGCACGACCTGCCCTTTTAACGTTAATAGGAAGGAATAGAAATCCTTCAGTTGTGCTATAGAATTTTCGGAACAACGAATTCGATATTTCTTGAATCGTTCAACCGTTTTGTCTTGATCAGTCACCAACGATTCTCTTTCATTTCTATTGACTTTGGAATCGGAATGGCAACGCTCCTTAACATATTTTCTAACAAGAATGGTAAAGCCCTCTTGCTTTCGAGAGCGGCTTTCCATATCCAAGTCGCCATAATCAGCAATGAACTCGTCAATTTTCTTGACAAGTTCATTGAACTCTCCTTTCAGTTCTGAATTTTCAGAAGCTTTCGCCATTACTTACTTTTCTCAAAGCACTTGTTGGCTAATTTCGTAGCCTTCTCACGAGCCTTTTCTAATTCATCGCTAGATGCCTTTTCCAGCTTTTCAGGATCCTTGCCGAAATAGCATGCCAATGCCCCCACATAGCAAGCACTCCACGTCACCCTATCATTGTATCCGGAAACAGGGATGTTTTGAGAATACCCTTCCACCAGCTCCTTCATAATCATATAATCATAGGCCTTACCGAAGCCATCCTTCTTCGCATCCCCAACATCACAAACACCAGGAATCCAAGCATAAGCAGCGGTTGCACATAAAATAGCCATTGCAAAAAACTTCTTCATTATTTTCTCCTTTTTTGTTAATATAATTGAATAAGGTAGAAATGTAAACACTTTATAGCAGAAATTTCAAAAAACAATGCAAACCTTGACCTATGACGAATTCCTTAACGATCCCCTAAAACTGGAGGAGCGCTATCCTACTATTGAAGAATTCGCACTTGCCTTTGACGACTTCTTCACGTTAAGGGATGATATTAACCGGTCCGATTATGAGGATATTTACAACAAAGTAAGAGATGGTTCCCGATCAAAGACTCACCGTACAATCGTAAATAAGGATACAATCAAAAAATACATTGAGTGTTTTGATCTTGGAAATAATACAGCATCCGTAGATCAGATTATTAGTTGGTATATCAAAGCAATCAATAAACAAATGGTCATGGGTTCTACCAAGAATTCATACATTCGTCAATGGTTCCGCTTTTTCTTTTGTAAAGCCTTTGGTTTTAGGGAATCTACCACTAATATTTCATGGATAGACAATGTTCCTAACTCCGAAACAGGGAAAGATTTCTTCATCTATTTGAATTGCCTTGATGATGAAAAAATTTTGCACCACCTCACAGATGAAGCGAATAAAAAGAACTATCAAAACTGGAAAAAATTTTCCAACAATTCCTTCAACTCTATCAAAATCAAATCAATTATATCCTTTTTAAGGGATGTAAATTCTAGCGAGGAAACAGTTGACAAGAGAGGCTTTTTAATTAACTGGTTTTATTCTAAATGCGAAAAAGACTTTCCCTTTGACGAAAAAATTTTTAGAGATTATGATCCCCGAAATCCCTTGCGAAGAGATGAAAGTCCTTATACAGATCAACTTAATAAATTGAATGAAAAAATAGATGGTCCTAAAGGGGAAAATACCAAAGAGGAAATTATTCAGGAAATTTCTTTCCTAAAAAAGAATGTACCGCCTACAGATTATCCAGTTTTACTTTTTGCAGAATACCGTCACGCCGTTTATCAAGAAAAAAATGATGAAGCCATAGAGCTCGGGAAAATTATATCCGATATTTTTTTCTACGTAGGTTCAGGGGGACTTGGTTTCATTGATAAAACTCCATCCCTATGGTTTAACAATATGGCACCATTCGTTGCACACATTGCCATGGAGGATTCTATTGGAAAATTAAAGTCTTCCGCCTCAAAACTATATACCCGCTTATGTAATTACTCTTACCTAGTCAACTTTGACCTTGATCCTTTTGATCTAAAGAATCTGCAAAATTTTGATTTTTCAAATAGCGATGATCTAAACAGCCTTAAGAAAACATCAAATGTTTTATTTCAAAATGTATTCCTACCCAGTTCTTTTTATAACAAGAGGGAACTATCCCTTGACTTAAAATATGATGATGCAAAACTAAACCAAAAAGAGATTACCTTCGGGAATATTTCTGGCTATGCCATTGAAATTGCGGCACAAATAAATGATGTACATAGTTTCAAGGATATCCTATCTAAAGGTGGTGATGTTACTAAGACAAAGAACGACCATAAAAACGCATTGTATTGGTCTATTCACAATATGATGATTAATTTACCAATCGGATTTTGGCGATCTGAAATATTTCCCCATTCTGGAGAACACATGTATGATGAGCGAATTGTCAACTTCATTTTTCCTGGGGGTAAGAAAACCATTAGTTCACTTAAAGAGTATCACCAGGTTCATGCCGAAGAACTAAAAAAAGGACGCGAGATTTTTGATTTAGTCATTTCAAAATATGTAGAATCAAAAAGAATTCCTGAACAATTAACATTCTTTAATGATAAAGATATTCTTTATGCAGCAATCGCACGTATTGGAGATGTTCAAGTTGTTGAAAAAATTCTAAACGGTTTTGGCATTGACGTATTTAAGAACAAAAATGAAAATTATTTTGAGGCCGCACTGGGTTTATATAGTAATGTTTTTATGTATAGAAACGGGATTCAACGTGATCCAAACCTTGATCCATTTCGTAAAATAAAATCCACTTACAAAGAACTCATAAACAATCCAGAATACGAATCTGCCCGAAAAGTAAACGAAGGATGCCTATTATTTTCAGAATTGACCATGCCTGAATATAATTTTGAAAGTTCCTGTCAACTTATTTATGAACAGGATCTTTTAAGCATCATAAAGCTGCTCATCGCGAATCATTTCAATCCTTGCCTAAACGCAGAGGAACCTCAGGATTACCCACAGGAATTGAAACCTTATGACAGCATCATGTACGCCATAGAACTAGGATGGACACCTTGTGTCGAATTGCTGTGCAAGTATATTAAATCGGAATTCAAGGAACACTGGGAACACCGCAAAGAAAAATATCTCTACTATGCGAACATATTCACTAAAAAACAACATACTCCATACCCACCCATGCAAATTAGACAAGATTTATTCCGGAAAATAGTCCGATTATCCCGTTAAAAAACTCAGCCATTTTCCCCCGAGCATTTCTCGGGGGATTTTTTTTGTTTATGGACATCACTTCAAGCAAAGAGTCCATCATGCATTCATTCCACTAAATTTCACACTTTTTGGCCTTTTTGAGTCAAAATCGCCACTTTTCAGGCTACAAGAAACTTGTCCCGATTTGTCTTAGAACGCAAATCTAAATCTGTAAACGTAAGCGGCTGAGCCGCTTAGACAAAAAAAATCACGCAGTAGCGACACACCCTCATTTGCCAAACCACCGAGTTTGTGCAGCAGATTGACATCACCGGCATTTGGGCCTTTTTCAAATATAACACCAAATCAACCCATTTCAAAAAAGGAGTCAATTATGACAACAACACCAAATTACGAGATCGTAACCGAGGGAAACGTTCCAGACAAAATTTATCAAAAAGCACGGGACATTGTCCGCAAGCCATTCAAGTGGAGAAAAACCAAAAGGAAACACAATCTTCTTTCCTATCGCATCACACAATGTTTTCGACTAGTGAAGATTGGAAACACATCCATCCTCCGACTAATGGATCACAAGCATTACGATCACTACCTCACCCTTTAAAAAGGAAATAAACCATGTGTACCACAAAAAATTACCTTCACGCCCTTGATAAAGGAATCCTTCTCCGTTTAAACGGATCCCAAAGCGGACTCGCTGCCGTTGAATTCATCTCCAAGGATGAAAAAGGATATAAGTACCAGCTCATTGAAACACCCCGTACCAACGCAAAGTTCGATGATATCGCCTTCAATATCATGAACTGCGCTAAAAAGAATTGTGCCTGTTACCAGGTGCCTGAAAGCGAAGTACCTCGTACAAAACTCACCCCCGACAACCGCATTGAAATTAAACACGTCTTCACACAAATCGATAAATACACAAAGGAAAAAACATACTACATCTGGGTTGCCGACAAAATCAAGGACGGCCATTTGCTTTGCATTCCTCCAAGTACCATCCAGATTGCTGCCGAAATCGCCGTGATGGAACACATCAGCGGCCATAAAGGAAATCTTAGCAAAGAAACCCAAGCCGAAGTTGAGAACTTTAATCAGTATTTCGCTTTGCCTACAGTTATTCCGAAAGCTCTTTCCAGCCTGATGCAGACTACCGAATTGAATCTCCCTTCCTTCAAGGTCAAAGAAATCCCCGAAAAAGATTACGTCATTTTGAAAGACAATAACCGCCCGGGAAACAGCGAACAGCGTGCTTTTGTATGCAATGCCCTGTCCACCACTGATTTTACTATCAAGGTGGGCCCTCCCGGATCCGGGAAAACAACCTCTGTAGTGGAATTGATTATTCAGTTGGTAAAACGCGGCAAGCGCGTTCTACTGGTAGCCTCCACCAATGTAGCCATTGATAACATTCTGGAAAAACTGAAGGAGCACCTGGACCTCGTCTGCGTCAAACGCTATGGAAACGAAGACAGCGACAAGATCAGTAACGAGGCAAAGAAGTTTATCGTAGAAAAGCCTTTCAAGAAAACGGAAGCTACAGCCTTAAAGACACGTTTGGAATGTATTCCTGAAAATGTACGCTCCACCATACAACAGGAACTTCTTGAAAATTGCGATACCAAGAATAATGAACTTCTCTATGAAATCATTCAGGAGAACGCACCTATCGTTGCCGGCACCACTTTTGGAGCAGCATTGGCAGAAATGCGAAAGATGCACGATAAGGGCGAAACAGAACCTCCCTTTGACTATCTGATTCTTGATGAATCCTCAAAGACCACTATCCAGGAATTCTTGGTTCCAGCCTGCCTTTGCAAGCACTGGATTGTGGTTGGCGATATCATGCAGTTGCCGCCCTATGTAAGCGACGATGACATGGCTGAAAACCTCCAGATTTGCTACCCCGATAATCAGGACAAGGAACGCGAATACACAGTTGCCGCGGATACACTTTTGGCCGCCTCAGGAAACAAAAATCACCAAACGGTCTTGCTGGTAGAAAAGGAATCCGAAATGGACGCCTACTTGTACAAGAAATATGCCACCGAAAACAACGTCCTTTTTGCTGATGCTGACAAGAAGGAATATAAGGACATCCTGCCCTACGCAACAATTATCGTAGGTTCCCATGAATCCTTCAAGAAGAATTGTTCCATGATCGCACCGCGTATTACAACCGTACGCCTTGCACGTGATAAACAAACTTGCCGCGTTCTTCATGAAGACGAGATGCAGGAATGGGTGAGCATTGCCCGCTACAATCGTGAACAGTTGTTTGGACGCTTCGACGAGAACAAGCCCAAGGAATGGCACGATGAAGTGGCATGGCGCTTGATCCGCATGTTTGAACAGCGCGATAACGACGTCAACGCAGACCGTAGCACATTGGCTCGCCTCGCAAGCGAATTGGAAGCACTGATTCCTACCGGAGACAAGGAAGCCTGTATGAAGAGCATCCGCATCTTTGAACAAATTTACCTGCCTTCCTACATGGAACTTCTGCTTCGTGGCTTTGGCGAATACAAGGACTTGGCTCTCTTCCGTGGCATTCCCCAGAAGATGTTGGACGAGCGCCTCATCAAGCTCTCCTACCAGCATCGCAGCGATCCGGAAATTGCACAGCTCGCCTCTGAAGAATTTTATGACGGAAAGGCGATGCGTTCTGAACACATGGTCGGAAAACGCGAATGGAACTACCACCGTTTCAAGCATCACAACCATTGGGAGAACATCAAGGGCAGTTGCGATATCAAGAACCGCAACAAGAAGGAACAAAAGTGGATTGAACAGGAATTAATCAAGTTCCGCGATTTCACTAAGGTCAATCCCAAGAAGGAAGGCAAGTGGACAGTCGCCGTACTTTCCTTCTACAAGGAACAGGCAGATGAACTGAATAAGTCCTGCAAGAAGATCTTTGCCAAGTGCGAAAAGTTCGTGGAATTCAGCGCAGGTTCTGTAGACTCGTTCCAAGGACACGAAGCAGACATCATCTTCCTTAGCTATAGCAACCAGGTTCCCACCTGTTTCATTGGCGCCCCCAACCGCTTGAATGTGGCTATCACCCGCGCACGCTATATGATGGTTCACGTCGGCAACTGGAACGCCATGAGCAAGGGCCAGGGCGCAATCGGACGCATCACCCAGAAACTCAAGCCCGTAACCCACAACTCTTAACATACAGAACAACACTAAAAGGAGACTTCATTATGGAACTCTACATCGACAATGAAATTAAAAACTACCTGGTCAAGGGCGAAATTAAAATCAAGCGTAAGAATCCCTGGGTTCTCCCTTTCCTGCGCTATATCGAGGAACACCCTCACACAAACGAAGAAGGCATCAGCCGTGATTTGTTCTGCGATAACGGAGCAGCACGCAAGTCGGCCGTAAAGAACATCCTGTTTTTCTTTAAGCAGCAAGGCCTTATTTCCTACGACAATGTAAACGGTTATTCGCTCACGGAAACCGGCAATGATGTTTTCTTGACGTCTTCCATTTGGCTGGGCATGAAGGGCGCATTTGATATTACATTGTGGCAGCCCTATGGTAGCCAGGTTCCGTTTATTCTGAACGTACAACCGGTTCCTGAACACTGGTACGATAATGGTAAGAACGGTTTGGAAGATATTCCCGAAGAATACGGAACGAATCTGGAGAATCTGATTCTCTGCAGCGACTCCGTTAAGCTTGATTCCATCGGCAAGTACTACCGTCCCACCCACATCAATACCGATTTTTCCGCCCAGGTAAATTCCAAGCGCCAGGTCAATATCAAGGCCAATCCCAAAGTAGATGGCATGGATTCCTACGAACTTAATTTCACCATCAATGAAGATACCTACGCATCCATCATTGACGGCTAACTCACAAACCCCAACCCCAAAGGAGACTTCTATGTCCAAGCAGACCAACCTCAACAATCACGCAAACCAGCTGAACGCAAACAAGGGCACAAGCGGTTTCAACAAGGCTTATACCGCTGCCGTGAATAACCGCGCAAACCAGCTGAACCCTAACAACAAGCTTTACAAGGGAGGCCGTGGTAAATAAGCCGTTTTCCAACGAAAGCACGAGTGCTCTCGCAGATGATTCCTGCAAACAATTGTTTGCAAAATGAAGGCAAGGGCGAAAAAAACCTTGCCTTTTTCTTTCAACAGAATAAATTTTCACCCAAAATTTATTACGGCTGTGCCAACTTTTTTCATTATGGCATTTGTATTTTAATTCTATGACTCTGACTCTAGTTTCACATTTCTCTGCACGCCCAACAACTGCCGATGTTCTTAAGCAGTGTTTGCTTTCATGGGAAGATGGTGTAAGGCGTTTATCGGATATCAGCATTGTCGAGGCTGCACAAAGATTCATTTCTTCGGACGGCGATCTCAGTAGTCCCTGTATCGAAGGAATCATAAGTGACGAATTCATCAATGGAAGCCGAAAGATGCTAGGCCTCCTCTTTGAAGGAACCTTGCTTCTGCAGGGCGATTGCGCAGTAAAAACAAAGATGGTCATGCGCTTCGGTGACTCAGAATTCACAGGCGAAATCTACGTAACAATGTTGAACTTTCCGCAAGGCAAGCCCATAGAGAAAAAATTCTTCTCTCTATGGAGCATACTGTACGGAAACATAATCAAGGAAAGCACTCCTTTCACGTGGACATCATCTGCTCCGCGAATTCTGCTGGACCAGACTCCTCTCCACTGGATTTTAAGAATTATCAACTATCAACGAAAGTTTCTCCATGTAGATACCATGGAAGTGCGATCCGCCGAAAACGCGGTTACCGAGGCCGTGAACGAAGCTGCGCCAAACGCAGAGACCGCGGTTATTGAAACCTCGACAAACGTCGAAGCTGACAGCCCTGAAGCTGAATCATCAACAGCTACAGAGTCCGAAACCTCCCAGGACATTGCAAAACTCCAAGAACAACTGGAAAAATACAAAAGCGAGAACGAGGAACTGTCCGAAAAGAACGAGCAGCTCACAAATATCAATCGCGACTTAAAGAAGAACCAGAAAACCTACATCCAAAATATCGAAGAGCAAAAGAAACGTCTCAGGGTACTAAAGAAGCGTGCCGATAGCGCCGAAGCCCGCGCAAAGGAAGCCGCCAGAGGCGATGTCAAGGAATTCTGCGAACACTTTGACCAAGAGCTGGAAAGGCTCGAAACGGAAGCCACAGAAAAGAACGAACGTATAAATCAACTGACGCTCGATCTTGACACGGCTAACGGGAAAATCACCTCCCTCAAGGGCAGACTCAATAAGCAAAACATGGGCAATGGAATCTACGGACTTTTGGCAGCGCCGGAAAATGAAGGTGAAAAATACGAGAATGAATTTGGCATCGCGATTTTAAGCGCCCTGCACAAGGCCATCGACAAGACGCCCACAAAAAACAACTCTCCCCACACGCGAAGCATTGACGTGTGGCAAGCCATCATCGACGCCAATCCTGATCTTGAGAAGGCTTTTGAACAATATTGCAACGATACGAAAGCCCTGAAGAACGCTACTGTCGGTGGTGAACTTGACAAGAAAAAACACCTTCTGAAGCCATTCAACCTGGATTTTAACGACCACCACAATAATCACGGCAGAATTTCCTTTGGCAGCGACGACCGTTATATCGCCAGCACCGCCTCCACTGCCAGCGAAACCGCTTCCGGATTCAGTAACTGTGCAAAGGACCTACGAAACACCTTCCTATTCCCCACGTAGCGTTGGTTTGCCACGCTCTCGCTATCAAATTTTGCAAGCAAATGTAAGCCGAATGCTGCGGAAGCAAGTTTACTTGCTTACATTGCTGAGGCGAAGTTTGCTCTGCAAACAATGGGCCCAAAGGGCCTTTGCGCTGCAATTTGCTAATGAGAGCATAAACGCTCTCGCTATCAAATTTTGCAAACAATTGTTTGCAAAATGAAGGCAAGGGAAGAAAAACCCTTGCCGTTTTCGTTTCGTATATTAAATTATCTGCACAACTTTTTTTGGAGGTTAAGATGAACAAGATAAAGCTCTTGCCGTTTCTCGGCATGGCCATTCTCGCTGCATGCACCAGTGAAGAATCCATTAGCAACCCGAATGGCGAATCTAAATGGAACTCGCAATTTCCCATCAGCATAGACCAAAGTGAAAATTCCTTGACTATGCAGATTGATTACTACTACAACGCCTGCCAACTTATTAAAGATGGTGAAAAATATTCCACAAAGTGGGATACTATGTCATTGCAGTTTACCTTGGAAATGCAGTACACACTCACGGCGAATAAACTTACCATGTGGCAAAAGGAAGAGGGACCTTCCAGCGCCCTCACATATACCAAGGTTGGCGGCGACAATTCTCTTTACGGTACCTGGAATTACGACAGCAGTGAAGACGTAATGGAGATTACCGACAAATTTATCTACACCACGGAACAGTCAAACGCCGACAATTCTGAACAGGAGCCTGTTGAATCGGAAATTGATCTCGCCAATTCCTATTTCATTTATGATCTGTACAGTTGCGGTGCCGAAGGGTACAACTGCAATTTCGGGCATTGGCATTTTACTAAGAAGGCGCCCGATTTTCTGGAAGACATGATTTATAGGCAGGGCATCGTAATTCACGAAAGTACCGACCGTTTCCAGAGACTTTCCTTCAAGGGAAAAGAAATCACAGTAAATGTAGAACACGTGCAGCTAGATTCATTGAATGACGGAAATGCGCTGATTTCAGCCACCATTCAAATCCAAGGCGACACATGTAATTTTAGACATGCCGATTTAGCCCCCACAAAGGAACTGTGCAAAGCCGAAAATGCAGAAGATTTGGCAACATTCGCCTATAGCGATGAGGACGGCAAAATCTACTCAACTTCGTATGTAATCGACAATAGCGACGAATTCGCCTTGTGCGTCTCGAGACTGCTGAACTAGCATTCTATCTGAACACGACTGATTTTGTTCTCGTCCTTCGTGACGCGAACAATCTTCTCGATTTTGTTTTCAAGTTCGTTCACATGGCTGATGATACCTACCAAGCGGTGATCGCCGGCAAGATTCTGAAGTACATTGATGGCGGACTTGAGACTTTCATCGTCTAGGGAACCGAAGCCTTCGTCCACGAACATGGTGTCCAGTTGGATGCCACCGGCGGAACTTTGTACTTCGTCGGCAAGGCCCAAGGCAAGCGATAGAGACGCAAGGAAACTTTCGCCACCGCTCAAAGTTTTCACTTCACGTTGCTTACCGCTGACATGGTCAATAACGTTCAAGTCGAGACCGCTTTGGCTCCTGTTATTGGAAGCTTCCTCACGGCGAATCAATTCGTACTGGCCGTTGGACAAAAGATGGAAGCGTCTGTTGGCATGACGGATAATACGGTCAAAATAGGAAGTCTGTACGTAAGTTTCCAGCATCAGCTTTTCACGGCCGCTGAGGCCGCCATTTGCCGTGTCTGCAAGATTCTTGAGCCATTGACGTTTCTTGCTGGCATCACCCAAGTCAGCAGCAAGCTTCTGGATATTTTCCAGAGTTTTCATATTCTGCTTCACGCGTCCGGAGGCGATATTCCACACATTAATTTTCTTTTGCTGTAAATCCTTCAACGCTTGGCTTGCAGTTTCTAGCGAAGACAAGTCATATTCCGGTGCGCCTTCCAAAGATTTTTTCAGACCATCGATTTGGCCGTTCAAAGCCTTGACTTCACCTACACAATCATTGTAGGCAGCTACTGCAGATTCCAGCGCCTTGCTGGATGCATTCAAAGATGTCTGTAACTTCTGAATTTCGCTGAAGGCGAGAGCCCTACTTTCAAAAGCAAGTCCCTTAAGCAAATCTTCAATAGCAATCTTCAGACTTTCAATTTCCTGATCAGCAGCAGCATTCTTGCGGCCAAGTTCTTCATTGGCGGAACGCTTCTTTTCCAGAATATTTTCCTTGGCAGGGATTCCTGCTTCCAGATTTTCCAGTTCCTGCTTGCGAGCAACCTTCTGTGTTTCTGTAGCCAGCTCACCATTGAGACGCTGCAACGCGTCGCGATTTTTCAAAAACTCTTCGTTGCCACGTTCCTTTGCATCTTCAATAGCGCATTCCCCGAAGAGACTATTCAATTCTTCCTGAAGTGCAGTTTTCAGGACATCGCACTTTTCCTTCAACTTGGCAGCATCTTCACTTTTAGCGTTACGATTTTTTTCCGCAACAGACACGCGGTCCTTCAAAATTTCAAGTTCTGCCTGAGTAGGAGCCTCCATGGACTTGCAGGCTTTATGAGGATGATGAGTAGAGCCGCAAACCGGACATTCACAGCCTTCTTCCAAGGCGTCCGCAAGGATGCCTGCCTGTTCATTCAAGAAAGCACGATGCTTATTTTCGTACTCGTCATGAAATGCACTGTAACTAGATTCAGCCTTAAGGAATTCGCCTTGAGCCTTCTTTAATTTGTCCAATTCCTCATTATATGCTTTCTGCTGAACTGCAACACATTTAATATCGTCCTGGCGTTTTTCCAGATCCTTGATATCGGTTTCCAGCTTGACCTTGTTTGCGCCTGCATTGGAAAGTGTGGAAAGTTCAATCTTCAATTTCTGAATTTCAGTTTCCAGTGCCTTAACTGCTGCACTTTCCAAATTGAATTTTTCTAGGCCGGATTTTAGTGCAGCTTCCTTCTGCTTCAACTCAGTACGCTTCTGTTCCAGACCATCGTACTGCGGCAAAGAATTTGTGATGGTGGTAATCTGCTTCTGCAGTTCATCACGTTCAGGCTGTTTCTGTTCCTGAGCAGTCTTGGCATCAAGTTTTTCTTTTAGTTCAGCTTCTTTTTGAGGAAGCTTTTCCTGGGCACTCTTCAATTCGCCACGGCTCTTTACGACACCACTAGCCTTGCCAAGTTCCTTGTCCTGTTCGGAAATTTTATCCTTAAGATTTTCCAGTTCCTTTTCAGAAGCCTTTACAACAACATCGTCTTCGGTGACAAGCTTCTTCAAAAGTTCGCAGACTTCATCCCAGTCACCGATGCACATACCCTTGGCCATCTTGACCTGTTCAGATACATCTTCGGTATAATTCGACTGCTCGCCACACTGAATGCCAGAAACATAAGTGCAAGCCGTCTGTACCAAGGTATCGCAAGTCTTGCCAAACTTGGCAGACTCTTCGCTCAACTTCCTCTGAAGTTTTTCAAAGTTATCTGTCTTGAAAATCTTGCGGAAAATTTCCTTTCGCTTATCCGTTTTTTCCAGGAGGAGGCTCATAAAATCGCCCTGAGCGATCATAGCGATTTGCGTAAACTGATCACGATCCAAACCACCCATGACAGCCTTTACGGCTTCAGCGACATCCTTGTCCTTGGAAACAGAGCGGCTCGTCGCAGTCACCTTGCCACTTTCATCGGGATAAAAGAAGGTAACGGAAGCGGCTTCCTTTGTCATCCCCTCGCCACGAGTTTTAGGGCGTTCATATTCCGGATTTCGACAAATGCGGTATTCCTTGCAATCGTATGCGAAAGTCAATTCCACTTCGGTGCGTGTTTCCGGCTTGGCGTTCAAACAACGGAAAAGTTTGGCATCATCACGATTATTGCCGCTTGCCTTTCCAAACAAAGCATAGGTCACAGCGTCAAAAATGGTAGTCTTGCCGGCACCAGTATCGCCGCTAATCAAGTAGAGGCCATGCGTACCCAACTTTTCAAAATCAATTTCAGTACGTTCGGCATAGGGGCCAAAACCAGTGATAACAAGTTTCAAAGGTCTCATTAGTTTTCCCCCTTCCAAATATCCTGAACCAAAGAATTGACAAAATTACTTTCGTCCTCATCCATTTCTCGATTATTCATCTCCTTGAAAAAATCGCTGAACACTTCCATGGGAGACTTTTGATCTACATTTTCAAAATCAAGATTCGCGACACTTCTGGTGCGGGAATTGTTATAGGACAATGCCATCAAATTGGGATAATAGGCGCGCAACTTGGATGCTGCATCGGAAACATCATTTTCATCCGTTAGAACGCAGTAGACATAGTCGGAAAGGCTCTTGCCACCGCGAACCTGGGCGTCACGGAATCCAGCAGAAACCAATTCAGCAAACTCACCTTCAATCTTGCGGACATCACGCATAGGCGTGAGAGGGACTTCGCGTATTTGCAACTCTGCTAGTTCCTCTGCGGTGGAACCCACATTTCCAAGTTCCACAATAGTCACAGACTTTACATGGGATGCCTCGGAAAGGGAATACTTGAGCGGGGTTCCGCTGTAGCGGATTCGACCGACACCATTTCCATCCTTTACCACATTCTGGCTACGGTGTATATGTCCCAGGGCCACATAGTCAAAACCATTGAATGCATAGGCTTCCACATTATCCAAGCCACCAACGAATTCTTCGGATCCACCTTCATCAACCTGTGCACCTGTCACAAACTGGTGGGCAACCAAAACATTGCGGCGACCGGCTGTACGTTGCATTTTCGAGACAGCCTTTTGAATTGCGCTGGTATAGTCTGTAACTTCTTCACGTTCTACATCCGCCTCGGAACCCATTCCCAGACCAGCACGCACATTTGCCGGACGGACAAAGGGAAGCATCCACACATCAACTTCGCCAAATTCATCCTTCAGGGTAACGGGTTCAAACCTGCCGGAATAAACCGGGGACATGAACACGTTACGGCCAGCCATAAGGCGGCCGCCGAACGCGATTCGTTCTGCGGAATCATGATTGCCGCTCAATACAAAAGTCTTGGTGCCAGTCGCAGACAAGTTCACCAGGAAATCATCCAGTACATCCACCGCCTCGGCGCTGGGAACGGACTTGTCATAGACATCTCCGGCAATAAGGACTGCATCGGGATTCTCGACTTCTACAATCTTGAGAATTTCACCAAGAATATACTTCTGGTCTTCTATCAAGGAATGTTCGCATACTCGCTTACCGATATGCAAGTCAGCCAAATGCAGAAACTTCATGTTTTAAGACTCCTATTCAAGAAGACGCACAATCAAACCGTCTGTCGTACAAATATAGTATCGCCAGAACGTCATAAAATGTCAAAAATGGCCGTTTTTCCCATGGGTGGCCGGCGGGTAATCACAAAAAATTCTATTTATACACCTATCGGGGCGTTTGTCTCAAGAATCTTTTTTATTGAGGGTATTTATATGGAAACCGCAGCAGTCATTAGCTACTACAGTCGTCTGGTCATGGCAAAGAACCAAGGTCATTTCGCCATCGCCAAGGCCCTCCTCGCCCTCATGGAAAGCGCAACGGACCTGGACTCCGCAGCCCCCGACTACCGCAAGGCCATGGACAAGATCGCCCAGGCCAAGGGCCACGCCGCAGCCATTGCCGCAGGTGCTGAATCTGACGCTGTGCCGCCCGCAGGTGAAGCCGCAGACTGGCAGAACTATGTGCTGGAAAATCCGCCCTACACCCGCAAGCTTTCCCTTGCCCTTGCCGCCTACTTCGTAAAGGCAGGCCTTCTGGATGCCGCCTACGAAATGTACCTCTCCGCAAGCGAACTTGATGAAGACGGCAGCTCCGCCGAAGAACTGGCCGCCATCTCCGCTGCAGAATCCGGCAACATGGCAAACGATTTCGGCAAGAAGTGCGAAGCCGCAGGCGACTACGCCAAGGCCGCTATCTGGTTCAAGAAGGCTAAGGACGCAGGCCTCGCCGATGCAAACGCTGCACTTGCCCGCATGCAGTCCTTCCACGGTGTCACCCGCTACATGGCCCCCTGGCTTGAAATCGCAAAGAAGACTGGCCGTAAGGAACTTGCAGAATCCATCGTCGCCATCGCAGAAGCCGCCAAGGCCGGCAACATGGACGCCGTGACCATCGCTGAAACCGTGGTACCGCCTTGCTACGAAGAAGTGGACTTCTGGGAAAGCGAACTGGATGCGTACCACAAGTTCTCCGGTGACGACAGCGCCGCATTCGGTAGCGCCTACATCGCCGTGGGCAAAATCCTGGAACGCGCAAAGATGTACAACATCGCCCTTCGCTGGTACAAGAAGGCTGTCGAATTCAATAGTGCCGCCAACGCAGACGCTCACCGCATGCTTCCTCTCAAGAGCAAGTCCGTGCCCATGCGCGAAGCCGAGGATATCTACGACAGCGCAAGCCCCATTCCCGCCCTCTGGAAGGTGAACGGCTAAGCTGCTAAAACCTCGCGGCTTCGAATCATTTTTCGCGGTTGTGAGCCATACAACAAAAAACAACACTATTTGAAATGCGGAAAAAAATTTTCCCGCATTCTTTTTATACATTTCTTTTGGTGAATATGAAGGGAGGTTAAGTATGAATATTCGCAAATGTTGGAAAAACGTTATGTTAGCCACCGCGGCAATCCTCTGGGCAGGCTGCGGAGAAGACAAGGGCAACGCTGTTTCCCCCGACACTAATAATCCGGAAAGTTCCGCATCCATCGAATCTGGAGATGAACCGTCATCTTCCAGTGAAGAAGCCTTGCCCGAGCCGGAAAGCTCCAGCTCCTACCAGAGTGTGGAAGAAGCCTGCAAGGACACTGAAACATTCAACTTGGCGGTGGAAAATTCCGACCTACGTTGCGCCGGCGGAAAAATGGACACGCTGTACACCTGTTGCGACGGCTCTCAGATCCCATCACCCAAAAAGATTTATACAAACTGCCCCAGCAGCTATTTTGAAACTCCCACCGATCCTGACACCCTTCCTTCCCACTGGGTACACGATACCCTTTATACAAAAAAGGGATTGAACGAACGTAACAGCCGAGTGGTTGCAGAAAGTGCTCGCCTAAGCAAAGAATACGAAGCAGGGATTATCGACAGCCTGAACAAGACTACCACCTATTGCGATGATCACGGCGGAATCAAGAGTCGAGACACATACAATAAAGACTATTACGCCATTTCAGAATCTGAGTGTGAAAAATTGTCCAACCAAGCTTCAGAGGATCTTTATAATGAAATAGAAAAAGATCCCACGATTTTGGATATTGTCAAAAGTTGCATTAAAGATGAATTGCATTATATTCTAAATCCGGAACAGCCGCTGTATGGCATAGTAAGCATTGTAGGACCTATGAATCAATGTTCTGGAGCTACGACAATTTCTTATCCCAAGACCATCGAGAAGAGCGGGAAGAACGCAAAATTTGTATGCGTCGATGGAACCGTAGAGGAAACCGAGGAATACGCAGCAGACGTCAAGGCCCGCGATGAAAAGGAAGCCCAGTGCAAATCTACAGTCCGCGAAGAATTTCTCGAAGGCATTGAACGCTGCAAGGAAGTATACGGCGGGAATCAAGCTTCCGATAACTAAATCTTGACGGTTGGAATTTCTGTTCCTATATTTCGAATATCGGAGAAGTTCTTCTGGATTTTGTTCCGATTGACAAATGTCGTTTTATAAAAAAATAATCTCCCGGCGGGCTCTATAAAAACCCACGGATTGTTTTGATCAAAAATCGCTAGCAATAATTGTATCCATCGCGCAAAGCGAGTTTTCGCCGATGGATTCTAGCGAAACATGACAATCCTAAAAAGGGAGATTTTTATGAAAAACTACTACCAGCTGAAAAACGAAAAGAACAAGCTCATTAAACGTCTGAACTTCGCTGAGCATCGCCTCGAGAAGTATGGATTCGCCCTGAGCGATCAGGACGTGCAGGCTCTGCAGCAGCGCATTGCCGCCACCAGCGAGCAACTTGCCGATGTAAACGACAAACTCTCCGACCTGGAAGACGGACTCGCTGTAGACGGCAACGCTAGTGGCGCTTATAGGGCAGCTTTTGGAGCCGCTGGAGGTGCCGCCGCGGCAGCCATCCCCCAGAAGTGGGTCGGCAACGCCTCCCAGGCCCTCATGGACGCCAGCCGCGCCGAAAGCCAGGCGGCATTCGCTGCCTACCAGGCCAAACACCGCTAACCCTTACCTTAGCCACAAACAGAAAAGGCGACAGCTCAACGCTGCCGCCTTTTGCCAACCAGAGGATAAAAAAAGCCCCCCTTGAGGTTTACCTCGAGGGGGGCGTGAATCCAGCAGCGACCTAC
>JAKSIB010000023.1 GCA_024399065.1 Fibrobacter sp.
AAGGCTTTTACGGAACTACCGGCCTAGCCGGTAGTTTTCAGTTATACAAAAAAACGCCTCTTAAAAAGAGGCGTTTTCTTTTTTCAATGGCGTTACGTCGTGCGGCGTTCCTACTACTTCTTTTCTTTAGCAGCAGTCGGATCCTTCAGCAAGAATCCTGCAACGCTTTGGTCGCGGACAAAAGTCTTCTGGGAAACCGCCTGAACATCGGAAACCTTCACCTTGTCCAGCTGATCTGCCCACTGCAAGAAAATCTTGTAGTCACCGTACATTTCGTACCAGGCAAGCATGGTAGCTACGTTTTCCATATCCGTAAGGCTACGGATCAGGCCAGCATAGGCGCGGTTCTTCACTTTCTGGAATTCACGTTCGCTAATGGTTTCTGTCTTCAGTTTTTCAAGTTCTTCCCAAACGATTTTTTCAACCTTTTCCACATCGGCATTGGGGCGCATATTGACGCGAACTGCGAATTCAGAAATATACTTGTTGGGACTATTACTTGCGCTTGCTCCTACAGCAAGTTTTTCTTCTTCCACAAGGCGCTTATAGAGTCGTCCGGTACGGCCATTCAAAACACCCTCGGCAATATCAAGAGCATACAAAGTAGAGTCACCCACTTCAGGAGTCTTGAAAACCAAGGTAAACAGGTTTGGAGCATCTGGGCGCTTTACAGTCAAGCGCTTTTCGCCAGCCTGTTCCGGATCGCGAACGGTGATGGGAGAAAAAGCTTCGCCAGTAGGAATTTTAGCGAAATACTTCTTCACCATTTCCATGGTGGCCGTAGTATCCAAGTCACCTGCCAAAACGAGAATGGCATTGCGGGGCTTATAGTACTTGCGATAATGCTCATCGGCCATTTCGCGAGTCAAGTTTGCAATATCGCTGGGCCAGCCGATGGTGGGCACACGATACGGGAAAGCCTCGTAAATCAAGGAATTCAAAGTCTCGTAATAACGGCCCGTAGGCTTGTCGTCATAACGCATGCGGCGTTCTTCTCGAACCACGTCTCGTTCAGAATAAAATTCGCGAAGTACGGCATTCTGCATACGGTCGGCTTCCAACCACATGAACAATTCAATCTTGTTCTTGGGAAGAGTAACGATGTATGCCGTCATCAAGTCAGTGGTGAAAGCGTTGAGGCCGGTACCGCCAGCAGCCTGGTAGGCACTCCACAATTCGTCCTTCACAAAAATCTTACGGTGTTCATTCAGGACAGAATCGTGTTCTGCAGTCAACTTGCGTACGGTAGCGGTGTCGCCAGCAATTTTTGCCGGACGAATCAATGCCTGCAAGCTATCCTGGGTCGCCATGAACTTTGCATCGGCAATGCTATCGGTAATGCCAACTTTTTTGGTTCCCTTGAACAGTTCGTGTTCCAACATGTGGGCAAGACCAGACTTACCCGGAACTTCATGAACAGAGCCTGTCACATAGAACAAGCGGCAGCTTACCGTAGGAGCTTGGGTATTGGGATGCAAAAGCACAGTGAGGCCATTATCCAAAACTTCCTTATGAACCTTCAAATTCACTTCAGCAAAAGCGGAAGTTGCAAAGGCAGAAAGCACAACGCCAGCCATTAGGGCTCGGGCAAAGATTTTATTCGAAAACTTCATATTCACAATGTAGCAAAAGCGGGACGTTCAATTTATGAACAGTCCCGCAAATAATTCCGAATCGCACTAAAATTAAATCTCAGGCAAGTTCAGCAATTCCGTCATGTCGTCGGCGCTGATTTCAAAATCAAGATCCATATTTTGACGAATATATTCCGCATGGGTTGATTTCGGAAGTGTAATCAAGTTCAACTGCAGGCAGAAACGGTTTGCTAACTGAGGCACTGACACACCGTACTTCTTTGCCATTTCAACAACAGCGGGGACATTAGCAAGGCGCCCCGTTGCATTGGGCGAATAAGCTTCTACACGAATTCCATTGGAATGGCAAAATTCAATCAATTCCATAGGAACATGACCGATATGCACACGAATCTGGTTCACCACAGGCATGACATTTGCGTTATCCTGAATGTTCTTGATATCGTCAATGCTGAAATTGGAAACGCCGAGGCAACGAATTTTGCCCCAGTCGTAGGCAGCTTCCATCGCCTTCCAAACTTCAAGATTTTCTGCGAAGTAACTGGGAGCATTGGGATCCTTCATTTCGATCCAAGGCTTTGGCCAGTGAATCAGCATCATATCGATATGGGGCGTATCCAGTCGTTTGAAACTATCTTGAATGCTCTGTTCAGCGCCCTTGTAGCTCTTGACTTCGGCAGGAATTTTCGTTGTTACAAACAAACTCTCTCTATGGATTCCGGCTTTTTCGAGGCCAGCCTTAATGCCGGCACCCACGCCTTCTTCGTTTCCATAGACAGCAGCAGTATCGATATGGCGGTAGCCCATTTCAATTGCAGCAGAAACCGCTTCGGGAGCGACTTCGTTGGGAGTTTGCCATGTTCCCAGAGCAATCTTGGGAATACGGACCTTATTGCTGAGTTTGTATGTTTCTTCGATAATCATATTTTATTTCACCTTGGCAGGGTCATAGGGGTCCACATGGACCATGGCATCTACTACATTCTCGCCCGCTTCCAGAATACGGCGTTCCACTTCTTCGGACAAGTCGTGAGCGGCAAGGAGAGTCATGTCGGCTGCGACCACAATGTGCAAGTCCACATGAAGGTCACTACCAACAAAGCGAGTGCGGAAACCATGAATGCTAATTACCCCGGGAGTGGCTTCTGCAATTTCACGAAGCTTACGGGCAACTTCTTCGGAAGCTCCTTCGTCAGCCACTTGATGAATTCCCGGCCAAGCAATTTCATAACCGGAATGAAGAATGAAGCAAGCTACGATTACGGCACCCACAGAGTCTGCAAACCAGAGGTCCGGCAGAACAATTCCAATGACAACTGCAATCAAAACAGGGATGGAACTATAGGCGTCACTACGATGGTGCCAAGCATTGGCCACCAGCGCCTGGCTGCGGATCTTTCGGCCTTCCCGAGCTGTGTAGCGGAAAAGGCCTTCCTTGATGGCGATAGAAAGCGCCGCCATCACCGCAGCAATCCATTCCGGACGTGTAGCAGCCTCTTCACCTGCGAGCAGCGCCTGGATGGCATTGTAGCCGAGTCCAACACCTACCACACAAACGGCGATTCCAATTCCCACGGAAATTAGAGTTTCAAAACGGCGATGGCCATAAGGATGATTTGCATCTGGAGGGCAGTTCCACAACTTGGAACCGGCGATAACAGCAATATCCGTCAAAAAATCGGAAGCACTATGGATAGCGTCGGCAATCAAAGCCTGAGAACCACCAAAGAAACCGGCAAAAAACTTGCCCACAGACAAGGCAACGTTCCAAATGAGCCCCACCCAGGTAACATGGCGGACTTCGGAACTATCATCTTGCTTGGCGATTCGAGTCATAGCCGTAAATCTACATAATCCACAAGGGTCTTGTAAGGGGCAAATAAATTTTTCATTTTATATGCAACCAAGAGCCCATTATATGCATCAAAACAAACGTAATTTGACCCAAACATTCTATTTTTGGCCTGTCTTATGAAGAAATTCTTGAAAATTCTGCTTGTTTTCGCCATTTTAGGCGCCGCAGCGTTCGCTGTAAAGTTCTTTATTTTTGACAAGAATGGCCAACCTAAGGAAGTTACCCTAGTTACAGCTGCCGTGGTTCAGGGCGATATTTCCACCACCATTTCCGCCACAGGCTCCCTGGAACCCGTCGACCAGGTGGAAATCGGCACCCAGGTTTCAGGCGACATCAGCAAAATCTACGTCGATTTCAATTCCAAGGTCAAAAAGGGCCAAGTCATAGCCGAGCTGGACAAATCCAAACTGAAGGCAACCCTGGACCAGGTTCAAATCGCCTACAAATCCGCTGAAAACGACTATAATTTCAAGAAATCCACCTACGAACGCGTCAAGAAGTTGGCTGAATCCCATAGCGCCAGCGCCGTAGAACTGGAAACCGCCGAATACAACATGAACGCCGCCAAGCTTTCCATGGACCGCAGCAAGAACGAGGTATCCCAGGCAAAGCTGAATCTGAGTTACGCAACCATCAAGAGTCCCATTAACGGCGTTGTGCTGAAACGCGCTGTCGATGTTGGCCAGACGGTGGCAGCCTCCATGAGCACCCCCACCTTGTTCATCATCGCCAAGGACCTTTCCCAAATGAAGGTCATGGCTTCCGTAGACGAAGCAGACATCGGCCAGGTCAAGGCCGACCAGAAAGTTGAATTCACCGTGGACGCCTACCCCAACGACAAGTTCAGTGGCAAGGTCCAGGAAGTTCGCTTGAACCCCACCACCACTTCCAACGTGGTGACCTACACCGTGGTGATTACTGCAGACAACCCGGACCAGAAGCTGCTTCCGGGTATGACAGCAACCTGCACCATCGTTACCAAGGAAGTTACCGACGCCATTACCGTTCCCGTGAAAGCATTGAAGTTCACCCCCGACGAAAATACTCCCATGGCAGACCCCAGAAGCATGCCTCGCCCCGAAAGTTTTGGTCCTCCGCCGGGATTCAAGGAAGGTGAAATGCCTCCTCCGCCTCCTGACATGGGCGCAGGCGGCCCTCCTCCGGGAGGTCCGGGCTTTGGCGGCCCCGGCAGTTTTGGCGGCAAGGGTCCGAAGAAGGGACGCCCGCCTAAGCTGAAAGGCGATCATGTCTGGATCGATGTGGGCGGAAAGGTCGCACCCCGCCGCGTGAAAATCGGCATCAACGACGGCGTCAACGTTGAAATTATCGAAGGTCTCAGCATCGGTGAAACCGTGGTCGTAGGCCAGACAACTCCCGAAGCGAAAAAGGCCGAAAAGGGCGAAGCCAGCAGCCCCTTCATGCCGGGCCCTCCGGGAAAGAAAAAGAAACGCTAAAGCCGCATCAAAGGCTGATTCAGGGAAATCCCAGGATTTATAGTTAACGCACCCGCATTCGCGGGTGTTTTTTTTCTAAAAAGGAATAAACATATCCTTTTTTGTTTTTCTCAAAACATCTCGATCGACGCAGTATTCTGCCGAGAAAACAGATAATTTTTACACATAATTTAAACGTTTTTACACAATTTAAAGCTATTTAATAAATTTTTACAAGGAATTTTTACACACTGTACTTATATTTTGCCCAGGTGTTTGAATGATGTTGCTTGCAAAAAGCAACAAAAACAAAAAAAGTCAAACGGAGGTAGTATGACTTTGAAATCAATTTTCGGCGGCATCCTTGCTACAGCAGTGATCGCATCCGCATGGACCATCGACGGCGTTGTCACAAACGCAAGTGGCAAGCCCCTGGCAAACGTGGACATCAATTCCTTTAACTACGCAGGAATTTCCACAAAAACCGACACCCAAGGCAAGTTTATGCTCAGCAATGGCGACGATATGTCTATCGCTGGCGTTGCCGCCCAGGGCAAACTCTCCGTCAAGAGAGACGGTTTTATGCTGAACATCGCAAATCCCAGCGGAAACTCCTTTAAGGTTTCCCTCATGGACGCTCTTGGAAAGGTTCAGATGCAGAAGGAATTCAATTCCTCCACCGCATCCATCGACTTGAAGAAAGTTGCCGACCAGAAATTGATGATTTTGAAGATTTCCAGCAACAGCGCTAACGAAAACTACATCCTCTCCCGCGGCGCCCTGATGAAGGCCGGCGATCCTATGGCAACTTTGATGTTCGCTTTGGATGGTTACCAGCAGACCGTTTACACCATGTCGGCTGAAGTTGAAACTGGCGTAAGCATTGTCATGAAAAAGGCAAGCGCCCTTCCCCCTTCCAGTTCCAGTACCATACCAGTCGTCGTCTCAAGTTCTTCCACAACGCCGATTGCAAGCAGTTCCAGCAAGGTTGAAGAATTCGTCAGCTGCGTAGGCAAAACTTACCAGGCAGGTGACCACAAGATGTCCGTGAATGTCGACGGCAAGGCTCGTACCTACATTATGCACGTGCCCAGTTCCTACAAGGGCGACAAGGCTGTGCCTCTGGTTGTAGACTACCACCCCATCGGAGGTTCCGGCCAGGGTCAGCTCAGCGGCACCACCTATAAGAGCTTGACCGACCAGGAAGGCGTTATTTCCCTGTATCCGGACGGCACCGGCGGAAAGTCCATGATGGGCGCCGGTTGGAATGTCGGTCCTTGCTGCTCCAACGATGACGACGTGAAGTTCTCTCGTGAAATGATCAAGGCTGTGGAAGAAAAGGTCTGCATCGACACCAAGCGCGTTTATGCAACCGGCTTCTCCATGGGCGGCGGCATGAGCAACCACGTTGCCTGCTACATGTCCGACATCTACGCAGCTGTGGCCCCCGCAGCAATGGACTTGAACAAGACCAACAGCGCAACCTGTAATCCGGAACGTCCCATTTCCATCATCATGTTCCGCGGCACCAACGACAACGTCTGCCGTTACCAGGGTGGCGACAGCGGCTTTAACGACGGTTTGAACTTCCTGGGCGCTGAAGGCAACTTCAAGTTCTGGGCAGAAAAGAACGGTTGCACCGGTTCTCCCACCACCAACTCCAACGGTTGCCAGGAATACTCTAACTGCCAAGGCGGCACCAAGGTTGTGCTCTGCACCAAGCAGGGTGGCGGCCACGAACAGGGCGATGGCAAGGTCGGTTGGCCGTTCCTGAAGTCTTTCACCATGCCGTAATCAGGAAAAACGACACTACTCCATTCCCCGTTTTGTTTGGTTTAAAAAGGGGAAAGAAGACCTCCGCGAACGCGGGGGTCTTTTTTTGAATTGCAGACAAATGTTTTGGGTGAAAAAAAAGAACCGAGACCTGGAAGGGACTCGGCTCTTAATCGTAGCGCTAATCATGGCGCTAGTTATTTCATAACTAGCGCTCGATTCTTCGGCTCACCTATGCAGAAATGCGAGCATTTCTGCGCAGGATTCGCCTCTTAATCATTCATCATATGATTATAGAACTTGCGGTAGTCATCCTTTTCTTCGGTCTTGCGGACGGCGATAGCGTCCTGCGGATGACGGTTGAGCATACCGGTGATCATCTGAGGAATGATGTAGCCCCATTCGTACTTGGCCTGGAGCGGAAGGAACAATTCCTGGTAAGCGTCGAGGACCGGGCGGATATCGTACTTCGGATTCTTGAGGAAGCCGAGGAGGAGTTCGGTGGTGCAGTTGCCAGCACCACGGCCCATACCGGAGACAGAACCGTCGAGGAAGTCAACGTGGTTGATGATAGCCTGGATGGTGTTGGAGAAAGCCAGCTGCTGGTTGTTGTGGCCATGGAAACCGAAACGTTTGTTCTTTACGATGCCCTTGTAACGGTTGATTTCCTTATCGATGTCTTCCTGGTAGAAGGCGCCGAAGGAGTCCACGAGGTAAAGCACATCGGCCTTGCATTCTTCGTTGACCTGGTGCAGGGCTTCATCCAGTTCCGGACCGCGGTCACGGCTAACAGCCATGATGTTCAAAGTGGTTTCGTAGCCCATTTCGTTGAAGGCATTCACCATTTCGATACCCTTGTCGATGTTCTTCACGTAAGAAGCAACGCGGAACATCTGGTACGGGCTTTCGGAAGCAGGCTTCACAGCGTCCATGTTCACGCGGCCCACGTCAGCCATCACAGCCATCTTCATGTTGGATTCGATACCGTCCTTCACCTTCCACAGGAGATCGTCTTCACAGAACTTCCACGGACCGTATTCCTTGGGGTCGAAAAGTTCCGGAGAGTTCTTGTAACCCATTTCCATATAGTCAACGCCAGCGGCGGAGAGGAGGGTGTAAAGACGACGGACGAATTCCAGGGAGAAGTCGTGCTTGTTGACGAGACCACCGTCACGGATGGTGCAGTCGAGAACCTTAATGCTTTCGTAGTACATATGCTTCGCAGTTATGAATTATGAGTTACGAATTACGAGTTTTTCCAAAAACGTAACCTTTTTTCACAACATCCTTTTAGTTAGGGTTTAGGTTTTTGTTTTATGGGGGCAAAGGTAGATTAAACATTGACGCAAGTCAAGAGTATAGAGAGTTACCAATGAAAATTTATTCACATTCAACGCATTTATCGCGTTGTTTATAAAAATTTTCCCTATTTATCGTTGATATTCAACCTGTTACAAAGCGCAGGGACGATTTTTGCAGCATAAACAATAAACCGCAAGAAGCCTTTTTAGCAATACATCCTCATGTCACGTAAATATTTTAACGCAAATATTGCGTATATAAAGCCAATTCATTTCCGCACACCCGTTCGCCTTGCGAACCACTTCTAACGTCATTTTTCTCGCTTTTCACCGAGGGTTATTTAAATTTATGGCATGAGAACAAAGATTTTTTCATTAAGCACTTTTACCGCCCTGGCAACTTTTGGTTTAGCCCATGCAGCCACCTTTTTCCACAACCAGGTTGGCTACGACGCCACTCAACCCAAATCCGTAGTAGTCAAGGCTGCTGCAGGCCTTGACGGAGCCGCATTTACCGTAGAATCAGACGGATCCGCAGTCTACTCCGGCAAATTGAGCAAGGGTACAAATCCCGATAACTGGATCAGCGGAAGCGATGTATTCTACACCGCAGATTTTTCCGAAGTGACAACCCCCGGAACATACACCATCAAGCTTTCCGACGGTTCCTCCCTGGAAAAAGTCGTCGTAGCCGAAAACGCTTTGGCGGCAAACACCTTGAAATCCGTGATGGACTATTTCTACAAGGACCGCGCCGACAAGGATCCCATCATCGGTTGGGACAAGAAGGTTTCCGTCTACGGCAGCAGCGGCGTTACCCGCGACGTTCACGGCGGCTGGTATGACGCAAGCGGTGACGTGAGTAAATATTTCAGCCATCTGTCCTACGCCAACTACTTGAATCCTCAACAGATTCCATTGACCGTCTGGGCCCTAGCTTTTGCTGCAGAAAAGATGCCCAGCACCTTGACTGCAAACCCCTCCACAGTTACCGCCATTGACGAAGCTATTTACGGCGCAGACTTCCTGGTTCGCATGCAGGACGAAGATGGGTTCTTCTACATGACGGTATTCGACAACTGGGGAGCAGGAAGCCGCTATCTTTGCGCATTCAGCGGAAGCGACGGCGTCAAGAGTGCAGACTACAAGACCGCATTTCGTGAAGGCGGCGGCATGGCCATTGCCGCTCTCGCTCGCGCATCGACTCTGAAGAAGAACGGCGACTACACCAGCGAACAATACTTGGCTGCCGCAATCAAGGGTTTTGATCATTTGCAGGCAAAGCAATCCATTGACGGCAACTGCGAATACTGCGATGACGGCAAGGAAAACATCATTGACGATTACACCGCCTTGCTTGCCGCAACGGAATTGTACAAGGCTACCAACGAAAGCAAATACCTCTACGAAGCAGAATCAAGGGCAGACCAACTGATTAGCCGACTCAGCGAAGAAGGTTATTTCTGGAGCGACGACGCAAAGACTCGCCCCTTCTGGCACGCTAGCGACGCAGGGCTCCCCCTAGTCGCTCTCGTCAATTTCGCAGAAGTAGAAGACAAGGAAGGAAGGAACGATTGTCCCGATTGCATGGGTTGCTCTTGTCGCAACATCATGCTTGATTACGCAGTAAATGCCATAAAAAAACATTTGAAATGGCTCGTTTCTGTTACCAACGAGATTGACAATCCTTTTGGTTACGCACGACAAACTGCAAAGACTCAAGGTGCAATCAAGAATACTTTCTTTATTCCTCACGACAACGAAAGCAACTACTGGTGGCAGGGCGAAGACGCCCGTATCGCAAGCCTTTCCGCAGCAGCAATCTACGCCCAGAAACTCCTTGGGGAATTAGCTGACAGTGAAATAAAAAATGACGTTGAAAAATACGCCACCGACCAGCTAGACTGGATTCTCGGAAAGAACCCCTATGGCGTTTGCATGATGTACGGCAAGGGAAACAAGAATCCTGCGATTTACGACGGAACATCTAATTACGACGCTACCCTGGAAGGGGGCATCGCCAACGGCATTAGCGGCCTCAAGGAAGACGGCAGCGGCATTGTCTGGGATGACGTGGCTGCCATCGGAAAATCCGAAGAACCTTGGAACAACTGGCGTTGGATTGAACAGTGGCTTCCCCACAGCACCTGGTATTTAATGGCTCTCGCTGCACGTTACGACGAAATCACCGTTGGCCAGAAAGCTCCTGTAAGCGCCATTCCGAATTCTAGCGCAATAACAAAATTTGATGTTAAGCTCCATGGCAGAATCCTGAACGTGACATTGCAGAATACAAACTCCGCAACGGTACAATTAATGGACTTGAATGGACGAAAGATTATGAGCCAGGCAATTTCCGGAAAACAGGCCGCTATGGATCTTTCTGCATTGAAGAGTGGTGTGTACATGGTGAAGTCTGATGGTCTGACCAAGAAGATCGCCGTGAAGTAAAAAACGCCCGATTCAATCGCCGGAAGAAAATTTCACAAAAAAAGACCGCCCCGAAGGCGGCCTTTTTCGTCATGGATTCTATCGGGCCTCCGGCCCTCCAGAATGACGCTAGTCAAAGTTAACCTTTGGAAAGAGTCAGCAGAACTGCACCGGCAAGGATAATGAAGGTGGCCAAAAGCAACTTGATTCGTTCCTTGGCGGTCTTGTACTCACCAAATACAACCACACCCCAGCAGAGGTTCACCAGCAAATTTAGCTGAGTGAGAGGGTAACCGACAGCATATCCCAGGGCACCACCTGCAGCAATGGGAGCGATTGCCCAGAAGCAGCCGTGCATGCCGAACACCCAAAGGGCGCCGGTACCCACGCAAATAACGCTGGGGACCAGAGGGTAGCCAAAGGACTTCTTGCGCTTCAGCGTAAGGATTCCCACAAGAACCTGGCTCCCCACAAAGATGCCGATGGACGCCGGGCACATGAATTCCAAGTCCGTAAGTTGAAGGCCATTGGCTGTGGCAATCTTAAAGGGAATGAGGTAGGTACCAAAGACAAAGCCGCCCAGGAAAGAGCGCCAGTTTTTAAATACGGAACCGCCGGTAGACGGAGTCAAGCGGGACAAGCCCACCAGGAAGCAGATAATCGCCGGGATGGAAAACTTGAAATCGGAGGTTTCCCCAAAGAGCAAAACCCCCGTCAGGAATGACGATAGAATGCTCACGCCCATGGCACGAACGCCAGCGCCAGCCAGGTCTGCCTCGGCCTGTACCGCCCAGAAACTGAAGGCGCCACCTGCCACCCACAGGACACCGCAGAGCAGTCCGATGGGATTCAGGTTGAAGGTTCCCGTCACAAAGGCGATCACCAGAGAGCAAAGAAGCGCACCCGTGGTCATCATGGAAAGGAAGGACCAGGAAGAATAGGAGGACCACTTTTTCAGGGGCACCATGTAGGAGCCGAAAATGACGATGGCGAGCAAGGCGCCGATATAGCTATTTCCCAATGCAGAACCCCGCAAAGATGGATTGTAAAACGTCTTCGGATGAGATTTCGCCGGTGATGCTCTGGAGGGCGCGGCGAACGACTTGCATTTCAAAGGCCAGCAGTTCTACTGCGGGATTGGAGCGCAGCTGCGCAAGGACGCGGTCAATTCCTGCGAGGGCATCCTCAAGGCAGGCTTTTTCACGTTCGCTCGTAATCCACAAGTCTTCCTGATTTTCAAGATCCTTAAAGAGGCGCTCGTTCATAGCGGCGGTCAGAACGTCCAGGCCAAAGCCTGTCTTGGAGGAGACACGCATCACGTTCTCGCCAGAGGGGCCGTCTACCAAATCCTGCTTTGTGTAAAGGACGAAATCAGCCTTAATAGAATTCAGGTCAGAACAGCCCTGGATTGCCACGTCGCCTTGCTCCTCGCAATGACACAGGACATCATTCTGCGGATCCACCAGCAGAATTTTCAGGTCAGCTTCTTCGAGAATCTGGCGGCTCTTTTCCATACTCAAGGCATCCAAAGCGTCGGCAGCCTTCTGAGCCAAGCCTGCCGTATCCACCAGGCGGATTTCTCCACCCTTCAAGAAAAGACGGACTTCCACGAAGTCGCGGGTAGTACCGGCAATGTCACTGACGAGAATGCGGTCTTCGCCAAGCAGGGCATTTACCAAGCTGGACTTGCCCGCATTAGGGGCGCCGTATAAAACCACCAGAGGCAAGCGGCCTACTTCAGCCTTACCGCGGAAGCTATTCAAAATGTCCTGCACCGACTGACGGATTTTCACAAAACGGGTTTCCCAGCCAGCGTAATCCGGATCCGCTTCTTCTTCGGCAAAATCCACGTCCAGTTCAAGGCGGGCAGAAATATCCTTCACCTGTTCAGTTAGCGCAGCCACTTTTTTGGAAAGAGCGCCACCCAGCAAACGGCGAGCGTTTTTAAGTTCTGAGGCATTGGCACTGTGGATAACGTCAGCCACAGATTCAGCCTGAACCAGGTCCATTTTTCCGTTCAAGAAAGCACGGCGGGTATATTCACCCGGTTCTGCCAAACGGACACCTTCAACTTCGCGAATAGCCTGCAAAAGGTTGCGGACAATCAGCGGATTTCCGTGGGGATAAAGTTCCAGGGTATCTTCGCCGGTATAGGAATTGGGACCTTCAAAAAAGAGATAAAGCAAGGAATCGATATCGCAAGCATTTCCCAACTTGGCCATTCTCGGAGTCAAGTTTTCACGGGCCTTTTCTCCAAAGAGGTAAGCTACCACGTCTCGGACCTTGGAACCGCTGACACGGATTGCAGCCACGGCACTGACCCCGGCAGGAGTCATGGGAGCCACAATAGTCTGGTTCTCAAAAGGGATTTCTTTAGCCTTGCATTCCATAACAATAAAGATAGAAAATCCATTTTTTCTTTTTTTTAATCTTTAACTATCTTTAGGCCTATGAGTACTTTCAAGCTTATTACACGCCCCCTGGGCACCGTTCAATGTTATGTTCTGCAGCGCGACGACGGCGCTGAATTCGAAATTCTCAGCGGCTTCGGCGGTGGACTTAACGCATGGCGCGTTCCCGCAAGCAAGAAGAACGGCGAACTTCTGGACCTGCTCTTTGGCTACCGCGACGGTTCCACCCTGCACCAGATTGCTCCCGACACCAACGCCGGTTGCAGACTCAGCCCCTTCCCGGGTCGTACCGCTTACGCAAAGTTCACCTGGAACGGCGAAACCTACCAGCTGGTGAATAACGTGAGCTGGGCTCCCCACGCCCTCCACGGCTTCTTGACCAATAAGGAATGGCAATTCGAAAGCTTTGAAAGTGACAGCGAAAAGGCTGTAGCCATGTTCAGCTGTGACTGGCCGGGCGCCTTCGCAGGTTTCCCCTTCCCCTACCGCGCCACAAACAAAGTAACATTCACCGGTGAAACCGTTACCATTGAAGCATCTGTCAAGAACGTTGGCAACAAAAGCCTCCCCTATTCCGAAGGATGGCACCCCTACTTTATGCTGGGCGAAAAAATCGACGGCCTCACCATGGAACTGCCCAAGAGCGACCTGGCACTCCTCGACAGCGCCGACTTGCCCACAGGCAACTTCAAGGACGACACACGCTTCGTAGGCGGCCGTATAATTGGCGACGAATTCATCAACGACTGTTTCTGTCTGGGCGACGAATTCTCCAAGGCAGCCCTGTCAGACGAAAAGATCGCCACCGTCTCCTTGAAGGGTAACTTCGGCACCCTGGACATTTGGCAGCGCACCGGCAACGAGCAGTACAACGCCATCCAGATTTACACGCCCCCTGACCGCATGAGCATAGCCATCGAGCCCATGACTTCGGAACCGGACGCCCTGAACCACCATCGTGGCCTCATCGTGATTCCCCCTGGCGAAACCAGAACGTTCAAGTTCGGATTCAAGGTAGAGACGAAGTAATTAAAATTTTCAACACCTTTGCAAAAAAAATGGCGATTTTCGAAAGAAATCGCCACTTTTCTTTTTCTACACACGTTGAGTTTTTTTCAACGTTATTACAACCCGGACTATAATAAACCAAGCTAAAAGACTTCAACGAGTATAATTTAAATGCAGTAAATTTCATTTTTATGGAGTGTTTATGAATCTCAAGACTCTCTTGGCCTTCGGCCTTGCAACTGCAGCAGCCTCCCAGGCCGCAATCAGCTATGCTCCGGTTAACCCCAATGCAACCGATGCCGCCAAAAAGCTTTACAACTTTCTGGCAACGAACTTCGGCAACCACACTATTTCCGGCGTCCAGACCGGCGATGTGGACTCCGATAAGGTAAAGTCCATGTTCGACGTCCAGGCAGTCTATGACGCAGCAGGCAAGTATCCTGCGCTGGTGGGTTTTGACTTCCTGTTCGCCAACGGCATAAAGGCCAGCGATTCCTGGTACCAGAGCTACACGCAGACAGCTATCGACGCAGCCGCAGACCTTTGGGCAAACGGCGGCATTCCCGCTTTCTCCTGGCACTGGAAGGATCCTAGCCACACTATTGACGCCTTCTATACCAAGGCAGGCAACCCCAAGGAATTCACCAACTTTGATTACACCAAGGGCTTCAAGGCCGGCACCACCGAATGGGACGAAACATCCGAAACCTATAAACAGATTGTAGAAGATATCGACGAAATCGCAGTCTACTTCAAGCAGCTCCAGGAAAAGGGTGTTGCCGCAATATTCCGCCCGCTCCACGAATCCGGCGGAGCATTCTTCTGGTGGAGTGCAGTTACCAATGCTAGCGACATGCACAAGGGTGCTGAATACGCAGCCCTCTACCGCCTAGTCTACGATCGCATGGTCAAGGTTAATGGAGTCAACAACCTCATCTGGGTTTGGAACGCCCAGACCGACATCTTTGACGACGCAACCTGGAATCCGGGCGCAGAATACTATGACGTTTTCTCCGTAGATATCTACAACCCCGCTTACGACTACCAGAGCAATTCCGCCGCCTTCAAGAAGATGCAGCAGATCAACGGCGACAAGATCCTGGCTCTCTCTGAAAACGGTCCTATTCCCGATGCATCCCTGATGTACAAGGATGGTGCTGTCTGGAGCTGGAACATGCCTTGGTACGAATCCTGGGATGGTAAGTACGTCAGCAAGACCAAGAACACCGTCTGGGAAGCAAACCTGAAATCTCCTTGCGTTTACGCCCTCGAAGATATGCCCGGCTGGGACAATTACACCATCAGTAACGCTCCGGCTGCGGCATGTGAAGTTGGCTACGCCCTTGCCGACCTGGATACCGCTGTGGACCACACCATTACCTTCCCTGCAGATACTGCAACCAACGGCTACCTCATGGTCACTGCAAACGCAAGTGCCGCAGATACAGCCAAGGGCAATATCGTGATCAAGTCCGGTAAAATCGACCTTTCTACAGCAAAGGTCGTTACCCTGGAAGTGGACAACTCCAATAATGACGCTGGCGTATGGTTCACCATCGCATTCCTGACCGGCGCTCCGGATTGGGCATGGGCTCAGCCCGATGGCTGCTGGATCAATGGCGGCGAAGTCACCACTTGCGAAATTGACCTGAGCACCACCGCTAAGGACCAGGAAATCCTTGAAGGCGACGATTACACCAACTTCATGAAGAACATCAGCAAGTTCTACATTGAATTCTTCGGCGCTGCATGGTCTGGAACGTTGTTCTTTGACGATGTAAAGACTGACGCAGGCGTGGTAATCAACGACTTCAACAAAGTTGCAAAGATTACCGTCGAAGAAGGCAGCTTCGTAAAGGCACAAATCATTGGCACCGGCAACTCCGCTGCTATTCCACAGGTCGCAACAAATGCATCTGCAAAGCTCAGCGTCTCCGGCAATAGCATCATGTTCAACGCTGCAAAGCCCGGCATGACAAGCGTCGAAGTATTCGGCATGAACGGCAAGCGTGTTGCAACCCTCTTCCGCGGCATGCTCACTGCAGGTACCCACGCCTTCGACATGTCTGAACTTTCCAAGGGTCAGTACATCATCCGCGTGAAGGGCGCAGGTTTCACTGCAACTCAGCCGATTCGCCGCTAAAAAACACAAAAATTCGGGTACACTAAGGTAGATTTAGTGTTTGGGAAGAAACGTCGTGAGAAATCACGGCGTTTTTTTTGATTTGGCTCACAAATATGTTTACGAATACCTTTCAAAATCGCCGTTTTCATGACGAGTATATAGATTTAAGGCCGTAAAAAAGGAGACTTCAATGAATAAATTCGCCAAAACAGCCCTTATCGCAGCTCTTGCCGGTTCCGCTTCTGCAGCATTCGCCGCTCCCGGCCTTACCGTAAGCGGCACAGACCTTATGTACAAGGGCCAGAAAATTTTCTTCTCCGGCACCAACCTGGCTTGGGCCGATTACAATTCCGACGTTGGAGATTCTCCCCTCGATGAAAATGCCTGGCGTAAAGCCGTGGAAGGCACTCGCGCAGCAGGCGGCAATGCAATCCGTTGGTGGCTCTTCAATAACATGAGTCAGAGCCCGGAAATTGACCAGACCACCCACTTGGTCAGCGGCCTCAAGGCAAGCACCATCTCCAACATGAAAAAGGCATTGGACATCGCCGAAGAATACGGTGTCATGGTTTCCATGTGCTTGTTCAGCCACAACTTGATGGAGCCCAACCAGTGGGGCATCTACGACAATGATAAGTTAGATTTCACCGCCAACCAGAACCTTTTCGAAGATGACGGCACCAAGGCTTTCATTGACAACGTATTGATTCCTGTGGTAAAAGGCATTGGCAACCACAATGCCCTCATGACCTGGGAAGTGTTCAACGAACCCGAAGGCATGACCAGCGAATGCAGTGGTTGGACTGCCAAGAAGATGGCTCTGTCCAAGATCCAGAAGTTCACCAACAAGGTGGCCGCAGCAATCCACACAACCAACCCGGAATTGTTGGTTTCCACCGGCAGCGTGAACATTCAGTATCAGAAGTACTGGAACGATGCAGCCCTCATCGCAGAAGGCGGCGAAGCTAACGGTACCCTGGACTTTTTCCAGACCCACTACTACCCCTATTATCAGGGAGACGCTGTTTCTCCGTTCGTAAATACTGCAGCCCAGATGCAGACCAAGTACAGCTACGACGCAAAGCCCATGATTATCGGTGAATTCCCGGCAAGCGGCTGGAGTGGCGACACCTATACAACCTCCATGGCTGCAAAGACCCAGATTTCTGCAGTCGAAGCTTACCAGAAGGCTTACGAAGGCGGTTACGCAGGCGCTTTGGCATGGCAGTACATTGGCGATAAGACCGAAGCAAATTTTGGTGGTTACAGCTATACCATCGACCCCGCTCTTGACGCCATGACAAAACTTGCAGCAACTGCAGAAGCATCCATCAAAATCAAGGATGTGGAAATCGTAGCTGGCGGTGGTGATGGCAAGATGGCAGTCACCTATGGCGATGACAACGCCCAGATCGAATACCAGAACAAGGGCGGTTGGGACCTTTCCGGTGCCACCACCTTTACTTGGACTGCAAAGAACAACGGTGAAGACGACGCAGATTTGTACTTGATCCTGAAGCTCACCGATGCCTGGACATGGACCGAAACAAAGCCCCAGAGCTGCCAAGTCCCTGCCGGCCAGAAGGTCACATGCTCCTTTGACATTTCTGAACTTACGGACCGTAACAAAACCTTGGCCATCGTGATTGCAAACTACGCTGCAGGCTACACCGGCACCGTCGTATTTGATGACATTGCCGCAGGAGACAAGGTACTATTCAACTTCAACGAAGACAAGTACGATGCCTTCGGACGTGGTTTCGGTAACACCGAGGAACAGATTCCTGAAATTAAGATTGTGTACAACGAAGACTACACTATGGCACTCAAGGCTGCGCCCGTCGCCAAGTCCGCCAAGATGTCCGTTGTCGGCAGCCGCGTTATGCTTTCCACAACCGCAACCGGCGAAACTAGCGTTGACGTTTTCGGTATGAACGGCAAGCGCATTGCAACCCTCTATCACGGAACTTTGAAGGCAGGCACCCACGCCTTTGACATGTCTGAACTTTCCAAGGGTCAGTACATCATCCGCGTCAAGGGAGCAGGTATTATCGCCACCCAGCCCGTTGTTATCAAGTAATAATCCGTAGTCCAAACAAGCCTACGAAACTAACCAAAAGCGCCACGAGTAATCGCGGCGTTTTTTTTACATTTTGAGCATTCTCGTTGCGAACTATTCAACCTTTTTAACACAAAAAACTTTCATTTATTTCGGTCGAACCGAGCCGTATATATATTTCTATTTGGATTTATGTGTTCTTAGGAACATGTGTTTTACAGGGGTCTAAATGTTTGTATTCAACTCAAGCTCGTCGATTTTGGGCATTACCACAGGGCTACTCGCGATTTCTGCAATTTCCGCACAAGCTGCGCCCATCCGTTTGGAAGCTGAAGACGCAGTCCTTGCCGACGACCACAAGGTGGAAGTGGTTTCCAACGCCACCGTTTCGGGCGGTTCCTACGTCGCCATGAAGGAAGGCAACCTGGAATTCAAGATAACCGTTCCTGAAACAGGCTACTATACCCTCTGGGCAAACTACATGCTGCCCACCGACGGCACCGACAAGATTCAGAACCTGACCATCAACGGAGTTTCCGCAGGGCAGATATCCTTTGGCATGAATGACGAATTCAGCACCATCAAGGGAGCCGGAAAAATCAAACTGACCAAGGGCGAAAACACCATCGGTATCGTTCATTCCTGGGGCTGGGTAAACCTGGACTACATTGAACTTACCGAATACGAAGCCACCCCGTTCTCCATCCCCGCAACACCGGTGACTCCGGAACCCACCGAAAGCGCCCAGAAACTCTACAACTTTCTGGCAGACAATTTTGGCAAGAAGGTCATTAGCGGAGTCATGACGGAACGTCCCTTCGAAAACAACGGTCAATATACTCCCCAGACTTACGAAACCCAGACAGAGCTGAAGTACATTGCAGACGCCAGCGGCAAGAATGTGGTGCTGGTGGGTTTCGACTTTATTCACGCCAGCGGCAGCGGCTCCGACGGCATGTGGCACCAGGGCTACACCCACGCCACATTGGAAATGGCCAAGTACGTTTGGAAGCAGGGAGGCATTCCACAATTCAACTGGCACTGGAAAGACCCCATGTGGGAAGTGGAAGCCTTTTATACGGAATCCAGCGGCAATACTCCCTATACCGAATTCAGCATCGGCAAGGCATACGACATCGCCGGCAAAAAATGGAAGACAGAAAGTGCAGAATACAAGGCCATTGTCCGCGACCTGGAAATGATTGCCGACAGCCTCTTGACCTTGCAGGAAGCAGGGGTTGCCGCACTCTGGCGCCCTCTCCACGAAGCTAGCGGAAAGTGGTTCTGGTGGGGCACTGATGGTGCCGAAGCCTGCGTCGCCTTGTACCGTTTGATGTTCGACATCTTCGTCAATCAGAAAGGACTCCACAACTTGATTTGGGTTTGGACCACCGATGAAGCCAAGGACGCCATTGATTGGTATCCTGGGGATGAATACGTCGATGTGGTTGGCAGAGACTATTACTACTACCCTCGCGAAGCAAACCACTCAAGCCTTGTGGGCAGTTTCGAAACCGTGAAGGATATTTACGGTGGCAAGAAGATCATCGCCCTTAGCGAAAACGGTTCTGTACCTTTCCCCGACGAAATGAAGGCTGATGGTGCAAACTGGAGTTGGTTCATGCCTTGGTACGGTGACTACACCATGGCAGGCTGGGCAAACGATAACACAGAAGAAACCTGGAAGACCGTCATGAACAACGACTATGTCATCACCCTGGAAGATATGCCCGGTTGGGACAAGTATGAAATGGTGGAAATAAAGACTCAGGCTATTAAGGTTGATAACCTGAACCGTACAGGTTCCTTCCAAAAATTCAAGAATGGCAAGACTTTTGACTTGAACGGAAAGAGAATCAAGGACAAGTCTTCCAGACTGCATAAAGTCATTGTAACCAAGTAATTCTAAAAAGTGTGTATGGAGTAGGTATGAATTACAAAAAAATCATCGCATTCGCCTTGGCAGGTTTAGCAGCCAGCGCCAACGCAACCAAGTACGAAGCAGAAGACCAAGCTGGCGTAGATGCTGCAGCAATCCTTAGCGGCGCAGAATTTTCTGGAGGCAAATACGTAAAGCCGGGCTCTGATGCCATGACCTTTACCGTGTCGGTAGATGAAACCGCCATGTACGACATCGAAACCAAAGTGCTCATCAAGCAGTACGACTGGACAACTTCCAAAATCTTGGTAAACGGCGTAGAAGTAGGTTCTATGCTAACAACGCCCCGTAACTGCGACTCCGCATACGTGGTAACCGCTTCTGCAAAGATGAAGGCAGGTAAGAATACGGTGACCGTAGGTAACGGCGCCATTGGCGTAGACTACATTTCTGTAAACAAGCATCCGGATCCGGAATTCAAGATCAGCGCACTGCCTGTAACACCGGGCGCCACCGAAAGCGCCATGAAGGTAAAGACTTTCCTTCGTGATAATTTCATGAAGAAGACCATCAGTGGCATGATGATTAGCGACCAGAATTTCAATTACGACTACGGCAACATGAAAATCATTCCGCCGGGCGGCTGCACCCCTCAGGATTCCTGCAAATTCTTGAATGGCGAAGATACCTGGAAGGGTCAGACTGACATCGCCGAATTCTACAAGCGTTCCGGCCACTACCCTGCTATTGGCGGTTTTGACATGCTGTTTGCCGCCGGCGGCCACCATGAAGAAGGATGGTTCCGAGGCTATACTGAAAACAATTTGGTCATGACTGAAGACCTGTGGAAAATGGGCGGCATTCCCACTTATACCTGGCACTGGAAGGTTGGGCAGGACACTGTATTCTACACCCAGATGCAGGGTTTCAAGAATGCAGGCTGTACCGAAGACGTTGCTGGAACCGCAGAAAACAACACCTGTTTCAACTACACCAAGGCATTCAAGACAGAATCCGTATGTACGGACATGGACTCCACCAAAAACGAATGTAAAGCATCCAAGACAGTATGTCTTGACGCCGACCCAACTTCCAAGGTTTACAAGGACATCGTCGCCGATGTAGATATTGTTTCCGGCTACTTCAAGCAACTTGAAGAAAAGGACATCGCCGTAGTATGGCGTCCGCTCCACGAAGCAAGCGGTGGCTGGTTCTGGTGGGGAGTTGCATCTCCCGAATGCTACGTTCAGCTTTGGCGCCTTGTATTCGACCGCATGGTCAATGTGAACAAGAATAAGAACCTGATTTGGGTTTGGAACATCAATACCGACCCCAAGTTCGGTTACGATTACTCCGCCCTCAACGGCGCCTGGTATCCTGGTGACGAATACGTGGACATTGTAGCCGTAGACATTTACGACCCGCTGAACAACCACAATTCCGCAGCCAATTACTGGAACAAGATTATTGAGGAAGTAGGCACCAACAAGATGATTGCCCTCAGCGAAAACGGAGCCATTCCCGACATCGACAGCATTGCCGAAGACAAGTCCTATTGGAGCTACTGGATGACTTGGAGCCAAACCTGGAGCGGAAACTTCCTGGAAAAGACTCCTACTGACATGTGGAAACGAAACCTGGACGACGAACGCATCATCGCTCTGGACGACATGCCAGGCTGGGACAAGTACGAATCCATCATCCCGCGTAAAACACGCAAGGCTACAAATAAATTAACCGCAGCAATTTCCAACAACAATTTGACACTCATTTTGCCTGTTTCCGGTTACGGATCCATTGATATTTTCGACCTCCAAGGCAACAATATTACAAGCCTTATAAAGGGGAGAATTTCTGCCGGCACAATGCAATTCAATTTGGATAAACTAGCCCGAGGCAACTACATTGTTCGAGCCAAGGTAAATTCCAACAATATGCAGCAAATTGTTCAAATTAGGTAAGGTAAACAGCCCTTTACAAAACCATTGAAACGCAGGTCTAAGCCTGCGTTTTCTATATTTTGGCCATGAGCGAAAAGCACCCCCTTTATTTTACTATTCACGGCCATTTCTATCAGCCGCCCCGCGAAAATCCCTGGACCGGTGTTATTGAAAACCAGCCCAGCGCACGCCCCAACCACGACTGGAACGATCGTATCGCCAGCCAGTGCTATAGTCCCAATTCCGCTAGCCGAATTCTTTCCCCTAACGGCCGCATTGTGGACATCGTCAACAACTATGACTTTATGAGCTTCAATATGGGTCCCACCCTCATGGGTTGGATTCGTACCAACGCTCCCGCCACCTACAAGCGCATCCAGGAAGCAGACAAGCGCAGCATGGAACGTTTGAATGGTCACGGCAACGCCATTGCACAGGTCTACAACCACATCATCATGCCGCTGGCATCTGCAGAAGACAAGAAGACTCAGATCCACTGGGGCATTGAAGACTTCAAGAGCCATTTCGGCCGTATGCCGGAAGCCATGTGGTTGGCAGAAACCGCCATCAACTTCGAAACCGTAGTTGAACTCATCAAGGCCGGCATCAAGTACACCATCCTCTCCCCCACTCAGGCAGATTCCTTCCGCAAGTTTGGCGACGTAGAATGGACCGGTTGCAGCAATACCGACATCGATACCACCCGCCCCTACCGCATCTATCCCCGCGACAAGGAAGGCAACCTGGTATGCGACGGTTACCTGGATGTATTCTTCTACAACCCCTGGCTTTCTTCCGCTGTAGGCTTTGAACATTTGCTCCGCGATGCAGGCACTTTCGGCCGCCGCATCAAGGACGCCTGGGACGAAAACCGTGAAGACCCGCAGTTGGTCAGCATCGGTACCGATGGTGAATCCTACGGTCACCACGAACCCTTTGGCGATATGTGCGCCGCATGGCTCTACAACCACTACGCACCGGAAAACAACATGGTTCCCGTGAACTACGGTTGGTTCCTGGAACAGTTCCCGCCTGAACACGAAGTTCTCCTGAAGAACTTCTACAGCGAAGGCTGTGCATGGAGCTGCGCTCACGGTGTTGGCCGTTGGTATCGTGACTGCGGTTGCTCCACCGGTGGTGGCCCCGATTGGAACCAGAAGTGGCGTGGTCCTCTCCGCGACGCATTCAACCATTTGAAGAAGTTGGCCGACGACGTATTCGTCCGCGAATTTGCAAAGATTTCCAACGTGGATCCCTGGGATGCCCGTAACAACTACGTGCAGGCATTAGTGGTTCCCGAAGACAAGAGCCGCCTCAAGGCATTCCTGGATGCGACCGTCAAGGATCCGAAGAACGAAACCCAGTGCGCCCGCGCCGTCCGTCTTTTGGAAATCCAGAAGTTCTGCATGTTCAGCTTCACTAGCTGCGGTTGGTTCTTCAACGATATCGAAGGTCTGGAACCGGTGCAGAATATGCGCTACGCTCTCCGCGCCATGGAACTCTTGGATCCGTTCCTGCCCCGTGACCACCACATTCGCAACCAGGTGCTGAGCATCCTCGCCCGCGCCACCAGTAACGAACACAAGTGGAACGGTGCCGAAGTCTTTACCCGCTACGCCGAAGAACAGGTCCCGGTTGTTGTGAAGCAGATGGCAGAACGAGCCGCCATCTTCCACATGGGTCTTGAGGACAGCTACGAAAACAAGGACGAACGCATGGTGGCTTCCAAGATTGCAAGCCGCCGCCGTCAGACCTTGGTCCGTGCAGAATACAACGACAAACTGATCGGCGAATCCCGCATTGCAACCGCCTTGGTCATTACCGACCCCATGGGCCGCGTCAACATTGTGGTTGCCGATGGCGAAAACGAACAGAACGGTTTGAAGTTCGTTGAAAATCCCAGCATGACAACTGAAGAACTTCAGAGCGAATACCCCACCGCCTACGTGGTCCGCATGAAGGACTTGATGAGCGACTCTCTCAAGCGCATCAACCAGCTGTCGACCCGCAAGGACTTGACCGCCATTACGGAATCCTTCTGCGACATCGCTGCAAAGCTGAACCTTTCCATCGACAGCCTGGCCGACCCCGACCATACCCTGCCCGACACCTTGCGCAAGATCCTCTCCCTGGAAATCAATTCCAAGATCCATCATCTTGCATTGCAGTTCATGGAAAAGAACGACCAGAATCTTTTCAACGAAATTCGCACTCTCGTTGACGAAGCTATCTCCCTGGAAACCACCTTCAGCTTCGGCGGTACCGGCAGAATGTTCTTCGCAAAGCTTTCCGAACTCATCGACGAAGTTTCCGTCAAGTTCAACAAGGCTTCCGTGGAACACATCACTGGTCTCATCACCGTGGCCGACTGGCTCCAGCTGGGCATCGACAAGACCAGCCTTGAAAACAAGGTATTCCCCTTCTACAAGGAATACATCAAGGATCCGGATGGCAAGATGGCCGGCCTCAAGCCCATGTTCAGCTGGTTGAACTTCGAGGTTTAGCATGTACAAGATGTCCGAAAAGCCGATGATTACGGCAGAACAGATTCAAAAACGCGTAAGCGAACTGGCAACAGAAATTGCCAAGTCCTTTGAATTCGACGTAATCCTTTCGGCTTTGACGGGCGCCTACATGTTCACCTCCGACCTTAGCAGGGCTTTGGCCAACACCAAGCACCGCATCGCTTTCATCAAGGCATCCAGTTACGGTTCTGGAATGGAATCCTGCGGAAAGTTGAAAGTCAGCGGCATGGAACACCTTGACCTTAAGGGCAAGAAAGTTCTTTTGGTGGACGACATTTTGGATACAGGAAACACCATGTGTACTTTGGTTTCCATGCTGAAGGAATCTGGAGTTTTCGACGTTCGCACTTGTGTTCTGATGAACAAGGAAGAACGTCGCACCGTTGATTTCCACGCCGACTTTGTGGGCTTTGAAATCAAAAACGAATTTGTGGTTGGTTACGGCCTAGACTTTAACGAAGACTACCGCACCCTCCCAGAAGTTTGGACTTTAATTGAAGCATAGAGTTGAGGAATTATGGCAAATAATGATTTTGATGACGTCAGGCTTCACGCCACACAAACCATCGATGCTGTAGGCAGAAGCTATAGCAAGATCAGCCGTGGCAAGCGTTTTATTATCAACCTCGTTGTTTGCATGCTGTTCTTTGTTGGCGGCTTTATCACTTGCAGCGTTATGAACAACGTTCCCAGCGAAGGCACCATCGAACGCGTCGCCGCCCAGCCCGACTTGCCCAACAAATGCAAGTACCGTTACGATCGCGCCATGGAATACGCCATTATGCACGAATGCGTTTTCGCCAAGGGCACTCCCCGTAACGACGCTCAGCTGATCCAGCGAATCAACTACTGTACCTGCGCCCTCGAAGGCGTGCAGAAGAAGAAGCCCTACCAGAAGATGTTCGAAAACAACCTGGTGGATTTCACCTTCAAAATCCGCGAAGAAAACCTTTGCCAGGAAAACAAAGTTATTCCTACCCTCGAAAACGAAGAACCGGTTAAAGACAACAAATGACTTTAGAAGAACTTGAAAAGAGCATCCGCGAAGAAGCAGAAAAACTGTTGCAGCAGGAACCGCTGTCGGTTTTGATGATAAAGGAACAAGTTACTTCGAGAAAGAATTTCTCGGAAATGCTTTCTGTTACTTTGTCCTGTCAGCTGGCCGGTGAAGTCATCGACCGCGCAGAACTGGAAAGGATGTTCAACGCCATCTACGCCAAGTATCCGGAACTTGTGATGAGTGCTTGCAAGGACCTTCACGCCACCGTCATGCGCGACCCAGCTTGTACAAGTTACCTGGAGCCCATGTTGTTCTTCAAGGGTTTCCAAGGCTTGCAGGCTTACCGCGTGGCCCACGTTCTTTGGGAAGAAAACCGTTCCTTCCCCGCCAAGATGCTTCAGAGCATTATCAGCCGCAAGTTCGGCATGGACATTCACCCGGCAGCAAAAATCGGCTACGGTCTTTTGATTGACCACGCCACCAACATCGTGATTGGTGAAACCGCAGTCATCGGCAACAACGTTTCCCTGCTTCACGGTGTCACCTTGGGCGGTACCGGTAACGAAGTGGGCGATCGCCACCCGAAGCTTGGCGCAGGCGTCATGGTGGGCGCACACGCACAGCTCCTAGGCAACATCCACATCGGCGACGGAGCCAAGATTGGCGCAGGCGCGGTTGTGGTCAGCGATGTTCCTGCACACACCACTTACGCAGGCGTGCCCGCAGTTCAGGTGGGTCGTCCCCACGACGAAATGCCCAGCTTCAACATGCAGCAGGACTTCACCCGCGACGCGTAAGCAGCCACACGTTCTGTCATTGCGAGGAGCACAGCGACGAAGCAAACGAAGCAGGCTCTACATAACGTTCAAAAGCAGAACTAATATGAAGAGAACTGAGAAAATCACATTCATCAACGAGAAGTTGGACGAGTTATTTCCCAACCCGCCCATTCCCTTGAACTTCAGCGATCCGTTTACCTTGCTTATTGCCGTAGCTCTCAGCGCCCAATGCACTGATGCCCGCGTAAACCTGGTTACTGCAGAACTTTTCAAAGTCGCCAACACCCCCGCCAAGATGGTGGCCCTGGGAGTAGACAAGATTGCAGAATACATCAAGACCTGCGGCCTCTACCAGAACAAGAGCAAGAACATTTACAAGCTCTCCCAGATTCTCGTAGAAAAGTACAACGGCAAGGTTCCCCAGACTTTCGAAGAATTGGAGGCCCTTCCTGGCGTCGGCCACAAGACCGCCAGCGTCATGATGATTCACGCCTTCAAAACACCGGCCTTTCCTGTGGATACCCACATCCACCGCCTGGCCGCCCGCTGGGGGCTTTCCAACGGTTCCACCGTGGAGCGCACTGAAGCAGACCTGAAGAAAATCTTTCCTCCCGAAGATTGGGAAAAGAAGCACCTACAAATTATTTTGTTTGGAAGAACTTACTGCAAGGCAACAGGCCACAAGGTGGACCAATGCCCCATCTGCAGCGTTGTAGGCTGCAAGCCATTCTCTAAATAAAAAATCGAGCACCAAATAAAAAAAAGCGAGCATCAACTGCCCGCTTTTTAGTTTCACAAGACCTCACTACTTCTTCAGCAATTCATCAAAGTAGCAGATAGTCTTTTCAAGACCCTTGCGCAGAGGAATGGTGGGTTCCCAACCGAGAGCGCTCTTTGCCAAGTCAATGTTGGGGCGACGCATCTTGGGATCGTCACCCGGCAGCGGCTGGTAAATAATCTTACTCTTGGAACCGGTAAGGTCAAGGACTTCCTTGGCCAATTCCAGCATGGTGAATTCACCCGGATTGCCAATGTTCACAGGTCCAATAATCTTGTCCTGGTTCATCATGCGGACAAAGCCTTCGATAAGATCGTCCACATAGCAGAAGCTGCGGGTCTGGGAACCGTCGCCATAAATGGTAATGTCCTGGCCCTGCAAAGCCTGCACGATAAAGTTGGAGACCACACGGCCATCGTTAGGCAACATGCGGGGGCCATAGGTATTGAAAATACGGACGATGCGGATATCCACATTGTTCTGGCGGTGATAATCCATGAACAAGGTTTCTGCAACGCGCTTACCTTCGTCGTAGCAGCTGCGGATACCGATGGGGTTCACATTTCCCCAATAGTCTTCAGTTTGCGGATGCACGGCCGGGTCACCGTAGACTTCGCTGGTACTTGCCTGAAGAATACGGGCGTGAACACGCTTTGCCATGCCAAGCATATTGATAGCGCCCATGACGCTAGTCTTGATGGTCTTTACCGGATTGAACTGGTAATGCACCGGGCTTGCAGGGCATGCCAGGTTGAAAATGCGATCCACTTCCAAAAGGATGGGTTCCGTCACATCGTGGCGGATAAGTTCAAAGCACTTGTTATCGCGGAGGTGAGCCACGTTAGCCATACGGCCGGTGAAGTAGTTATCCAGGCAGATAACCTCATGGCCATCGTTCAGCAAACGTTCACAGAGATGACTTCCTAAAAATCCTGCCCCACCAGTAACTAAACAGCGCATATAAACTCCAAAAATTTACAGCTATAATATAACTTTTTCTTGGAGTTGTTTTTCGGAAACATTGGACTAGTTGATTGTATTCACAATCTGGTTCTTGCCGTGATTTTTACCCCAATAGAGCATTTCATCCGCTTCACGAATATACTTTTCGTAGTCCGAGATATCATCACCTGTACGAATACCAATAGTCACTGTAACAGACAACTTCTGCCCCATACATTCCACATGCCTATTTTTCAGGCATGACCTAAGCCTTTCCATAATAAACACGGTTTCCTCGTTATCCATCAAGGGCAGGTAAAGGATGAATTCCTCACCACCCCAACGCACAGCAACCGCATTGGGAGGCAGGCATTCCTTAATGCACCAGCTCACAAGTTCCAAAATCTTGTCGCCAGTTTCATGTCCGAAGGAATCATTAAAGTTCTTGAAGTTGTCCACATCAATCATCGCAACGGAGAAAACACTTTCCTTTTCCTCCTTGCTACGTTTCATGATTCCTTCAAAAAAGCGGCGGTTGTAAAGCCCGGTAAGCATATCGTGGTTACTGGTAAAAGTCAGCTTATCCCTCGTAGCCTTCAGCACCAGCAAGTACAAATTGGAGATATAGAACAGGGTGAACATGGTGATGACCAAGTTAATGATAGACACAACATTCTTCCATTCAAGAACAACATCCTTGTACTCCGGGAACCAAAAGAACTGTACAACATCGATATAGCCAATACCGATTGCAAAAATCACACCTATAAACTGATAAACATGTTTATACTTATTATCAGTGGGCAAAAGGAAAAAGACAACAGCCACCATGCCGACAACATAATAGATGTAGTCAAAATTACCACCGGAAATACATTCGCTAATGAGGGAGAAGCCAACAATTTCAAAGTAGGCAAAGACAATCTGCAAGTCCTCGTTTTTTCTGAAAAACGTCAAAAAGATCACATAGAGAAATGCACTCAGGCAGTTCAGAGAAACAAGCGGTTCGATTCCAATTTTTGCAAAGAAGACCACATTAAATACGTGCACCAGCAGGCACATCAACAAGAACACAAAGGTCTTGTGCAGAGAAAGCTTCTTCAAACTCTTTTCAAACATCCAAAAACTCCTACAGCGGGGTTTACTGTAAGAATATAATAAGTTTTTGAAACAAAGTAAAGAAAAATTTATTCTTCTTCGGAATCTCGGCCAGATTCAGCCGATGCACCGGCACCATTCAAGGCTACCAGGCGGATACCGCGAAGGGTCAGGAAGGGGTCGTACTTGTCGATCAGGTTGGTACGGCGGGCAATGGTCTTGCCCCAACCACCGGTAGCATAAACCGGCATATCTTCGCAGCCCACTTCCTTCTTGATCTTTCCGATCAGAACTTCAAGCTGAGCCAGGAAGCCGTACAAGAGGCCAGCACGGATGGCGTCGTCTGTATTGTCGGCCACCACATTTTCCGGCCATTCAATAGTCACAGGGAGCAATCGGGCAGCCTTTTCGGTCAAGGCGTCCAAGCTTGCATTAATGCCTGGGATAATCACACCGCCAGCAAAGGCGCCATTCTTCATGACGTCGAAAGTGGTTGCGGTACCCATGTCCACGATGACGGCATTTTCAAAACCGGCATCACGCATGGCGATTACGTTGCAGAGTCGGTCAGCACCCGCCATGGACGGATTCTGGTAATCAATCTTGAGGCCCAGACAATTCTTGGAGTTCACCACCTGCACATGCTTCTTCAGCAAGGAATCCAAAGCCTTGATCCACGGGCGCTCCAAAGCAGGCACCACCGTAGAAAGACCTACATGGGTGATTTCTTCGGGACTGATCTTGGAGAAACCAAGGAGGCCGCCCACCTTGTTCATCACTTCGTCGGAAGTGGTTTCCTTGCGGGTAGTAAGGCGCCAGTAATCCACCACCTTGGTGCCCTTGAAGATACCAAGTACGGTGTGGGAGTTACCTACGTCCACCACGCAGATTACCGGTTCCTTTTCGCGAGCCTTGCGCACAACCTTTTTCTTCTCTGGAGACATCTGAGCGATTACCTCGTTCCTCGAACCTGGAGCCTCGCGCCTAAATACGCATGGAGATGTCGAGAGCCTTCACGCTATGAGTGAGGGCGCCGACAGAAATGAAGTCCAGACCGAGAGTTGCGATTTCCTTGGCACGTTCCAGAGTCATATTGCCGGAACCTTCCACCAGGCACTTGTCACCGCTTTCCTTGATGATCTTGAGAGCTTCGCCCATCATTTCGTTGCTCATGTTGTCCAGCATGATAACGTCCACACCCTTGTTCAGGAGGGCGCGAAGCTGGTCGAAGTTTTCCACTTCCATTTCCACCATGAGGTTCTGGGTGTTGTTCTTCTTCACCACGGCGAGAGCTTCCAGTACGCCACCTGCTGCGGCAATGTGGTTGTCCTTCACCAGGACCATGTCGAAGAGGCCCATGCGATGGTTGGAACCGCCGCCTACGCGAACGGCATACTTCTGCAAAGTACGGAAACCGGGAACAGTCTTACGGGTATCGAGAACCTTGGTCTTGCCGCCCTTCAATGCTTCCTGGAAAGTGTGTGCAACAGTTGCCACGCCGGAGAGCTGCTGGATGAAGTTGAGCAAGGTACGTTCGCCAGTCAAAAGTTCGTGGGTGGTGCCGTCAAGTTCGGCAATCAGGTCACCCTTCTTCACCACGTCACCATCCTTCTTGTGGAGGGTCACGGTAGCGTTGGCCTTCATTTCCTTGAAGACCAGTTCGATAATCGGGAGGCCAGCCACAACGCCATCTTCCTTGGCAATGAGGCGAGCATGCTGCTTCTGGTCGGCGGGAATGGTCCACATGCTGGTCACGTCGCCAGTGCGAACGTCTTCGGCCAAAGCCAGGCGGATCATGGTCAAAGCATCTTCTGTAGGAAATACCGGAGTAGAATTATCACCGTACATTTTTATCTCCTGCGCTTGTCGCGCGACGCTGCAGTTACTGCGCGCCCTTACCAGTTAAAACAACATAAACAGTACGAACGAGAATCTGGAAATCCAACAAGAGGCTCATGTTCTCGTAGTAATACATATCGTACTTAAGCTTGATCTTCACGTCTTCGGTGCTGGTATCGTAATGATGGCACACCTGAGCCCAGCCCGTAAGGCCCGGCTTGATTTTAAGACGGCTAATATAGAACGGAATTTCTTCACGAAGCTTTGCAATGAACACGGCACGTTCCGGGCGGGGGCCCACCATGCTCATGTCGCCCTTAAGCACGCACAAAATCTGGGGAAGTTCATCAATACGGGTCTTGCGGAGGAACTTACCCACCTTGGTAATACGGGGGTCGTCCTTGGTAGCCCACTGGGCGCCAAACTTTTCTGCATCGGTGCGCATGGTACGGAACTTGTAGACCATGAAGGGCTTGCCGTACAAACCAATACGTTCCTGGGAATAGAAGATTGGACCGTGGTCTTCCAGCTTGATAGCGATTGCAGCAAAGAGGCAAACCGGCAGGGAACAAATTCCAAGGAAAGCACCAAAGCAAATATCGACGATACGCTTGACGCGGACCTGCCAAGGCGGCATGGTGAAGGGGAAAAGTTCCTGAAGTTCAAAACCGTAAACAAGGTTGGCCTTGAACTGGCCGTGAATCACATCGTAAAGCTCGGGCACCAGGTAAATATGCAGAGGACGTTCGCAGAGCCAAACCAGCACACGCATGATTTCCTGGGGGGAGTTACTTTCGTGGGCTATGACCACGCCGGAAATCTTCAAGTTCTTCACCAGGTTCGGGAGGTCAGAGTACTTGCCCAGCACGGGGAAACCAGCGAACTCGTGATCGATCACCTGGAAACGTTCGTCCACAAAGCCAACCACACGCTGACCGCGGGCGGGAGTCTTGGCCAAGGCCTCGGCAATCTTACGGCCTGATTCCGTTGCACCAAGAACGAGAATGTTGTTGGCACCATAACCCAGGCGCAAAAATCCACGGAGGCAACCATAGACCAACAGACGCAGACAAACTACCAAGCTAAGTGCAAAACCGCCATAGATGAAAATCCAGGGGAAGCGAGAACCGTAGAGGTAGCCACTGATCAAAGGTTCATTGGAGAACACCTTGTTCATGAACTCGGCACCGAACAAGCCGATAATAATCAGCACAATGCCAAGGGCGACCGCGCGGAGCACTCGCAGAATCTGGTGTGTTCGAGACTGAAGCAACCAGGACCTGTAGAGACCGGCGCAGGTAAACAGAACCAACCAGGCAACGTTCAACACAAGACCCATGCGGTAGTAGTCCACGAAGGACTTGCTGGGGTCAAACTTGTCTACAATCCAACCACTGTGGAATTGAACCCAAAACGCCAAGCCAAAGCAAATGGACAGGGCCACGAAGTCCGACAGGACTACGAGAACTCTTTCCAATGTGGTAGCTCGAATCATAATCACACCAATACTGAGAAAAACAAAAAATCAGAAGGGGCCGGGCGCACCCAAAAGCGAGCCCGGCCCAATTTCCTTAAGCCAAGAAGCGGATGACCTGGCTCTTTTCCACGATTTCAGCGAGAGCGTCGATGGCGTCCACAGCCTTCTGAGCCTTGCTGTCCTGGGTATTTTCGGTAATAACAACCACGGAAACCTTACCCGGATCCTTGACGTTCTTCTGGATGATGGTTTCGATGGAGATGTTGTTATCAGCGAGGATCTTGGTGATCTTGGCGAGAACACCGCAAGCGTCGCGGGAAGTAAAGCGGAGGTAGTAGCGAGCGCTGGTTTCAGAAATGGGAACGAGCGTTGCAGAATTTTCCACGTTGAACCAGCCCATGGGGAGTGCCTTGCGGGAACCGCTGTCGGTGGAGCGGGCCAAGGATACGAGGTCGGCTACAACGGCGGAAGCGGTGGGGAGACGGCCAGCGCCTGCACCAGTCTGGAGGGTTTCGCCCAGGTTGTCGCACTGGAGGTAGACTGCGTTGAGAACGCGGTTTACGCTGGAGAGCTGATGTTCCATGGGAACGAGGCACGGATGGACGCGGGCGTCCACACGGTCACCTTCGCGGCGGTAGATACCCAGGAGCTTAACGCAGCAGCCAAGTTCCTTGGCGATTGCGATATCCTGGGCGGTAATCTTGGAAATACCGGTCACGTGAATCTTTTCGAAGTCTACGCGATGGCCGCTGCAGAGAGAAGCGAGGAGGGCGGTCTTGTGGGCGGAGTCGATACCTTCGATGTCGAAGGTGGGGTCAGCTTCGGCAAAGCCGAGGCGCTGAGCGTCCTTAAGAACTACGTCGAAGTCCAGGCCTTCTTCAGCCATGCGGGAAAGGATGTAGTTACAAGTACCGTTAATGATGCAGCTCAGGTTTTCAACAGTAGAACCGAGCAAGCCTTCCTGGAGGCTACGAATAATAGGAATGCCACCGCCAACAGCAGCTTCGAACAGCACATGCAAGCCTTTCTTTGCAGCCAGCGGGAAAATTTCGTGACCATACTTGGCCAGGAGAGCCTTGTTAGCGGTAACCACGTGCTTGCCGTTTTCGAGAGCAGCGAGGATCCACTTGCGGGGCATGTTGTAACCACCGGCAAGTTCCACCAGCACGTCGATATCGTTGGACGCGATCATTTCGTCGGCATTGGTAGAAGTCTTATAACCCTTAGCCTTGTAAGGAGCAACTTCTTCATCGGACTTGGCGCAAATGCAAGCCAATTCCATTTCCACACCGAGCTTTTCCTTATATTCTGCGATCTTCTGTTCGAGGATCTGAATAACACCGCCACCGACGGTACCTGTACCAATAAGACCAATACGCAACATATAGCGTCTCCATTTTAAAATTTTACGGCTAAAAAATAGAAAAATCCCCAAAAATGGCATTTCCCAAATCGCCAACAGGCACTATAAATCACACTACAGACAACATCAAGAAAAGACATTTGCAAGCAAATAAAAAGTTTATATATTTGAGCCCATGGAACAGCAATCCGTAAATCCAGCCATTGGCTCCATCCTCGACGAGCAAAAGCTAAAGAACATCGTCTATCCGGCGAAGTTGTTCAGGGCACGTCTGAACGAGGAATTTCTCAGGGCCAACCGTAGCTGCAGGCCGTTCCTTTACATCAAGATTTACGCACATCAGTACGACTTTTTTGGATGGGGCAGCCCCAGTTCCACCGTGGAAAAGACATGGCGAATCAGTATTCTCACCATGTTCTCCCACCTGCGATTTATCGATGTTCTCGGGTTCCTTCCTGACAGCAACGGTATCGGCATAATCCTGCTGAATTCCGACATGACAAAGCTTGAGGCAATCCGTAAGGAAATCCTGCACAAGCTGAACGACGCAGGCCTGATCCAGTCCCTCAGAATCAAGCCCCGCAAGCCCATTTTCGAAGCCTACCTCTATATGGGTTCCCAGGAAAAGACTAACCTGGAAATGCAGGCCAAACTGGACGAATTCAACAGCACCAATGGCGCATTCTTTACCCTGCAGCGTTTGAACCTGGACCAAATCTGGCAGCATCCCCACAAGATCCGCTACCGCCATATCATCAAGCGCATCGTGGACCTTACCTGCACCAGCGCCGCAATCGTGGTATGCTCTCCCCTCCTGTTGTTCTGCGCATTGGCCGTCAAGATCAGCGACCCAAAGGGTCCCATCATCTTTAAGCAGACCCGCGTAGGCAAGAACGGCAAGTTGTTCACCATGTACAAGTTCCGCAGCATGTACGCCGACGCCGAAGAACGCAAAAAGGCCCTTATGGCCCAGAACGAAACTGGCGGTAAGACTTTCAAGATGAAGAACGACCCCCGAATCTATCCCTTCGGCCGCGTCCTTCGCAAGTTCAGCCTGGATGAACTTCCCCAGTTCTTCAACATCATCAAGGGCGACATGTCCATCGTGGGTCCCCGTCCGCCTATTCCCTCCGAAGTGGCAGAATACGAGCCGTGGCACCGCATGCGTTTGTCTGTAACGCCGGGCCTCACCTGCATTTGGCAGGTCAGCGGTCGCAGCAATATCAGTTTCGAAGGCCAGATGCGCTTGGATAACGACTACATCCGCCGCGACGGCAAGATCGGTGACGACTTCAAGCTTATCTTGAAAACATTTAAAGTCGTGTTCAAGGGCGAAGGCGCTTACTAATACCGCTTGGCTCGTTCATTTGTAGGGAACGGGCCTTTCATTTTCTTCTTATCTAAAACTCACGTTTTGACCTTTGGTCGCAAAATTTTTTAGATTGCGGTTTGGTCGTATGGGTATATCGAAATATATCCAATAAGGAGTTTTGGATGAAGAAGATTATTATTCCCGCAGTCCTTGCCTCTGCGATGGTTGCCTCTGCAGCTACGGTAACAGTAAATCCGACAGCAACAAAGCAGTCCGTCATCGGCTTCGGCGGCGGCAGCGTTTATTACCAGAACTGGATTGCCCACCTTCCCGCTGCAGACCAGCAAGAACTTTTCGATACAGCATTCGTTGGTTTGAACCTTTCCATTTTGCGTATCGGCAACTGGCTCCAGGATGAATCCAAGGACCTTTCCGAAGACTTGGCCATCATCAAGGCAGGCAAGGAACGCCTTGGCGACCACATGAAAATTGAAATGTCCAGCTGGTCCGCTCCCGGCAACTTGAAGCCCAGCGGCAGCGTCAACGGTTATGCAGGTTCCTCCAAGTCCGACAAATCCCTGAAGAAGGCCTCTGGCGACAAGTACGGTGCATACGCCTACACCGACTTTGCCAACTGGTGGAAGAAGAGCCTCCAGACCTATGCAGCAGCCGGCATCGTCCCGGACTACATCTCCCTGCAGAACGAACCCGACATGGAAGCTTCTTACGAAGAAACCTTGTTCGAACCCTCTGAAACCAGCGAAATCGCCGGTTACAAGCAGGCTCTTAACGCAGTCTACGACGCATTGAACGGCATGGCAAACCGCCCCGTGATTCTGGGCCCCGAACCTCTGGGCATCGGCTACAGCAATTTCCAGAAGTACACCGCCGAACTGGACCAAAGCAAGCTGGGTGGCTACGCCTACCATCTGTACCACGCAGGCGATGGCAACGACAACTCCGGCAACAACTACCTGAATCCCGAAAACTTCCGCAAGCCCATGAGCGAAATCGCCACGAGCGTCAGCGCCAGCGGCAAGCCCATCATCATGACCGAATTCTGCCCCATGCTTGATGACCCCCGCGAAGAAGACATGGTGGGCCTCGCCCACATCATGCAGGTCGGCTTTACCGACGGTCTCCTGAACGGCTACATCGCCTGGGAGCTTTTCTACGGATACCACAGCCAGATGATCGGCGTCTGCCCCGGTGCAGGCTGGGACCTGACTGGTAGCGGCGAGTTCGTTTGCGAAGGCAAGGAAATCAAGATCTTCCCAGAATACCACGCCATGCGTCACTACTCCAAGTTCGTGAACCCGGGCTGGAAGGTGATTTCCACAACCACCGCAGAAGCTGACCTTAAGACTGTGGCTTTCCAGAACGAAACCGCAGACTCCATTTCCGTCATCATCATTAACACAGGCAAGTCCGAAGTCCAGTTAGACAACCCGGCCATTTCCGGTTTCAACGTCGATTTCGCCATCCAGTCCAAGGAAAACGGCGCCAAGAGCAAGAAGATCACCGCATCCTCCTGCACCGTACTTCCGGCACGTTCCATCACCACCCTCGTCTATAGAAAGGGCGTCGCCGCCCCCGCAGCAACCACCTGTAAGGATGAAACCACCGACGCAGGCTACGTAGAACCGGTTGAAGTTCCCATCGACGACATCGTTGTGATCGACTACTCCAAGACCAACGACGTCACCACCTGGCAGGCCATGAGCGACGACCTCACCCCGGTCACCTACTCTAGCACCGCACTCGACGGTGTAAGCGGTTACGTAAGCGTTCCTCTGGCAGGTTGCGAACAGGCTGATTGCGGCTACAAGAGCCAGCTCCTGAACTTGAGCTCCGAAGGTGCCAAGGCTCTCAAGTCCTGTGAAAAGTTGGTCATCACCATGCGTAGCACCACCACAGACAACGCCTATGTGAACGTAGGCGCAGCAAACGGCGGCGACTGGATTGACTACGACTATGGTAAATTGGCAAGCGGAAGCAAGTGGAGCGAAACTTCAGTCCCGTTGGAAAAAGAAGGCGGCAACAAGTCCAACGCCCTCACCTTCAACAGCGACGCAAGCGGCATCTACATTGCAAAGATCGTGGGCACCGGCTGCACCACCAAGTCTACCGCAATCCAGCCTAGCCTCAAGTACGCTGCAAACGACAGCCACATGGCAGCAAAGCTCTTCGACCTGAACGGCAACCTCCTCTGGAGCGGCATCAAGAGCCAGGCCATGAACGACAAGGGCACCCTCCGCCTGAACGTTCGTCAGGGTACCTACCTGCTGAAGACCAAGTCCAGCACCATCAAGGCTATCAAGAAGTAAACCAAAAGCCGCCCTCCCGGCGGCACCTTCTTTCAAAACAGCAAATAAAAAAAAGGGCCGCTTTTAAAGCGGTCCTTTTTTATGATGGTTGTCGCGGCGTTGGAGGAATCCAAGCTCGCGTCCCAGTCATTAACCTTCTTCCAAGGCTTCCTTGTATTCGTCGACGGTAGCGATGTATTCGTCGATCATGTCTTCCTTGGAATCCAGGTAGGCAAGAATCTGTTCCAGGTGTTCCTTCTGGAATACAGCCTTGAGCTGGCGGGAAGCGTGACCACGGTAGCCCCATTCCTTGAGGATTTCGTCGGTAACAACGAAGGAATCGTTCATGGAGACAAAGCGCATGGGACCATAGACAGCCCAGTTGTGTTCCATCTGCATGCATTCCGGTTCCTGGAGTTCCGGATTGGCCATGAAGCGCTGGATGTGGCGGGTACGGACGTCCTTGATCTTGTCGATGCGCATGTAACCCATGATGAGGTACTTGTTGCGCATTTCGGAATCGCTCAAACCTTCGTAGCGGGTACCGAACAAGATGTAGCGGCTCTTGGCCTTGAGGATGGCGTTCACTGCCTTCACATTGTAGCAGCTCATGAGACCATAGGTGCTGGTTTCATAGTTGGGTTCATAGAGGAAACCCTTGCCATTTTCGTTCAACTGATCGCGTACAGGCATTTCGGATTGATGGCTAGTTTCAACGTAAAGCAAGCTTCCGGCGGCGTTGCCGCGGTAGTCCTGCCAACCATCAAGATTAATCTGAGTTTTTGGCATTTTTACTTTCCACACAAATAAGTTAAACTTTGACAGCCCCGAACCACCGCCCGGAGTCGTCCCTAGATATAAATGTTACAAGCGGACCGCGTTACCGGTCCGTCGTTTACCATTAAGCAATTTACAATTTACTTACTAAAAAGTCAACGACTCTGCGGAAATATCACGCATTCCAAACAAAAATGCGCCTTTTTCAAAGAATTTCGCCGTATCCGTGGTCAAAAAACTGGTCTTTCCATTTTTTGTAAGGCGTTCTTCCATCTCCGGATGACGGTTCAGGTAGTCCACCGTCTTGACGGCAACGATGTCACCCTGGAACACCAGGCGGACGTTTTCGGGCAGGGCCTTGCGGATGGCCCTTTCCAGAAGCGGGTAATGGGTACAGGCCAAAAGGATGGTATCGATTTCAGGATCTTCCTTCAACAGGGAGTCCACTTCCTTTTGAACAAAGTAATCCGCGCCGGAGGATTCGGATTCCCCGTACTCCACCAACGGCACCCACATGGGGCAGGCATGCTGCGTCACCTTGAGTTCCGGGTAGAAGTGGTTGATTTCAATCAGGTAGCTACCCGACGATACCGTGCCGGCGGTAGCAAAAATCCCGATGTGGCCGCTCTTGCTGAAAGAGCCGATTTCTTCGGCGGTGGGGCGGATGATACCCAGAACGCGACGGTCCGGATATTCAAAAGGCAGAACCTGCTGCTGAATACTGCGAAGGGCGCGGGCAGAAGCCGTATTGCAAGCGAGGATCACCAGGGGGCAGCCTCTTGCAAAAAGTTCACGGACGCACTGCAGCGTGTAGCGGTAAATGGTCTCGTAGCTTCGGGATCCGTAAGGGGCACGAGCGTTATCGCCCAGGTACAGGTAGTCGTACTGGGGCAGGGACTTCTGCAAGTCCCTCAGAATGGTCATGCCACCGAATCCGGAATCGAAGACGCCAATCATCGACTATGCGCCTTCCTTTGCGGCTACCATTCTTTCACGAACCAGGTGGGCCAAGTCATGCTTAGGATCCAGCTTCGGATTTTCAGCCATCAAGGCAGCCACATCCACCGGGTCCAAGATCTTCACGTTCACCTTGAGGGGCTTGGTATCCTTACGGGCTTCCCAGACAGCGGCGGAACCGGTAATCACCAGCGGCAACAGAATGCCATTGTTTTCGTAGGCGAAACGGAATGCACCGCTCTTGAAGGAGCCAATCTGGCCATTCTTGCTACGGGTACCTTCAGGGAAAATGAACACGCGGGGCGCAGTGCCACGTTCAGCGATAGCGGCACGGACACCAGCGGCGGCACCACCCTTCTGACGGTCCACCAGAATGCAACCGATACGGTGCATCCAGAAATTCAGGAAGGGGATCTTGCCCAGGGACTTCTTGGCCACAAAGCCGATGGTCTTCTGGATAGAAAGGAAAACGATGGGAATGTCGGCGAAGGAGCTATGGTTACCCACAACGAAAACCGGACGGTTCCAGTCCACCTTACCCAACACAGCCTGATTTTCGATGGTCAAGTCCACGCGGAGCATCTTCATGCAGAAATCCGCAAAGAACTGGATGCGGTCATCCACCCAGGCGTCAAAGCCCTTTTTGCCGTGGATCAGCAGGCCGAAAGGCACGCGGAGCATCTGGAAGCACATGTAGCCAAGAACGATGAGGCCAACTTTAAGCTTGAAAAGAATCAGCGGCATATAATATTCCGAATAAGGTTTTTCTTTTGGGAGGAAACGGGACCGGCGGAACTGTCGCAAACTCCCTTTCCAATATCTCTGCTTGCAATATAGCAAAACCAGAAACGCCTCGGCCCGGGTGACCCCCACATAATACAGCCTTCGTTCCTCATCCAGCTGGCGCTTTCGCTGCTCGCGGGTTCCGGTACATTCCCCAGGCGTAAGCTTTTCCGCAAGCCCCGCGTAATAGACCACCGCGTACTGGAGGCCTTTCGAGGCGTGTACGGTTTCCACATGGACTCCATTTTCCACCACGGCCTCTGCCGACTCGCCAGAGTCAAGCCCCACCTCCCCTATGCTATCGCCAAACACGGGTATGCCATAATCCCGAAGGGCCATTTCATAATAGAGGCGCTGGCGATTATAGCGGACCAGGATTGCAAAGTTTTTCCATTCCAAGTCGTACCCCAGGCGCAGTTCCTTAATGGAGGAAACCACCTTTACCATCTCCTCCACAGGATTATCCGAGGTCCAGACTTCCGGCTTGCGGTTCTCCCGATAGAGCGGATTTCCTCCCGAGCCCTTCGAGTTCCCCGCCCGCAAGGTCTTTCGAAGATGTACCGGCTTGTTGGTAAAGATCTTGTTGGCCAGATGAAGAACGTTGGGCACCGAACGGTAATTCCATTCCAGGCGAATTAACGTACTTTGTTTGAAATCATCCCGAAAGCGATTGATGTTCCCGATGTCCGCCCCACGGAATCCATAGATGGCCTGGTCATCATCCCCCACTACGAACAACTGCTTTCTATCGCCTAAAAGATTCTTCACCAGACGATACTGCGTTGGATTGATGTCCTGGTATTCATCCACCAGAATTTCGTGCCACTGTTCCTGAAAAAAATTTCGCGCATCCTCAAACTTTTCCAGCAAGCGGATGGCCATATAAATCAGGTCCTCGAAAACAACTTGCCCCGATTCCAGAACCTCGTCGCGCAGCGATTCCAGCTTTGCATTCACCGAAGATTTATAACCATCGGCAAAAAGATCCTCCCTGGAAATTTTCGTCTTCTTTAATTTCAGCTTGGTCAGCTTTTGCAAGAAATCCTTGCTTGCGCCATCTGTCGGCACAGGCATCTTCTTGAAACCAAGCAGTTCATAGGCATACACTTCCCGCGACGAACCATTGCGAAGCGGCTTATCCAGCCCCCCAACCGGGCAACAAGGAATTTTGCTCTTCAACATAAACAGCGCCAGCGAGTGAAACGTGCAAAGCCTTACCCCAGCATTAGGGAACAGCGCCTGAACGCGTTCACGCATTTCCGCCGCAGCCTTCGCCGTAAAAGTCAGCGCCAATATTTTCTCGGGTTCCACCCCGCACAAAATCCTGTACTGGATTCGCTTTGTTAGAACCGAAGTTTTTCCAGAACCGGCTCCTGCCAAAATCAAAAGTTGATAGTCATTTTCGTGGTCATGCAATACAGCAGCCCTCTGGTCCGGATTCAATCCGGCCAAAATGCTTTCGGCATCCATAACGCCTCGTTTTTTAAATCTATCTAGAAAAGGAAGGACTTACGCGTCCTTACCATTAGCGTCGCTTGCTTCGGCATTAGCCTTGCCGGAATCAGCCTTGGGGCCATCCAGCAAGAACACAAATGCTCCGAACAAACTAAGAACCAGGCTTACAAAGTAAGCCAACAGCTGGATCACTACAGATTCCAGGCTTGCAACGCCAGCCCTTGCGAACAAGGACTGAGCCAGCAATTCTCTGGGGCCGAAACCACCAATGGAAATGGGCAGGGCACTGATAATTGCAACCAGCGGAATGTAGTAGAAATACCAGGATATAGAAAGGTCTACGCCTACGGCCATACCGCAGAAGTAGTGTACGAAAATTCTCAAGGCCTGCGTCACTGCAGAAAGGCAGCTAATGCAAATCCACAACTTCAAGGAACGGAACTTCTGGAAGCGGGAGAACATGTGAATCAGGCGGCCGCTAATTTTTTCCGGCAGGAACTTCGCCATCATGGTGCTGATAAAGTTTCCCAGGCGGCGGCTGAACAAGGAGGCAAACAAGCAGCAGAAAACCACAAAGATCCAGATGGAAGGCCACATGAATGCGCGCTGGGCTTCGTCATGGACAAAGAACAGTACGCCCATGGCCAGGGCAAACAACGTAATAAAGAAAAGTCCGAACAAACGATCGAAGAAGGTGGCGGTAAATCCCGCACCCACGGAATCCTGACCACCCTGCATACGGATGTCGTAAATCTTCTTGGCGTCGCCACCCACATTGCCGGGCATGAAGTTGTTGAAGAACAAGCCCACGTGGTAAAGTTTCAGCAAGTGGCCATAGGACAAATGAACGTCCTGCTTTTCCAGCAACAGTTTCCACTGCAGGCAAGCCGTGAAGTTGGATGCCGCAAGGCAAAGCAACGCAATGACCAAAGGCAATACGCTCTTGCCTGAGAACAACTGGTACAAGTCATCGATGCTCCAGTCCGGAGCCATCACGATATTTCTGTACACGAAGTAGGCGGGAACAATCGTTACCACCAACTTCAAGCAAAATACCAGGAACGACTTCAGTTGCTTATTCATCAGCAACCTGTTCCACCTGATGTTCAATCAGGGCGTCCTGCAAAAGATTCAATGTCAGTTCAGCAGCAGTCTCCCAGCGGAACTCATCGGCATAGGACTTGGCCTCTTCTTCAAGGCGGGTGCGCAGGTCGTCGTCGCAATAGACGCGGTCCATTTCAAAGGCGCAGGCATCCTTGTCGCCAGCGGGGAACAGCAAACCTGTCTCGCCGTTACGCACGCTGTCGCGAAGACCCGGAACATCGCAGGCGATTGTGGTCGTACCAAGCTTTGCGGCTTCCACCACAGTCAGTCCCCAGCCTTCCTTGTAGCTCGTCTGCAACAAGGCGGTGGCGTTCTTCAAAAGCGCCCGCTTACGTGCGGCAGACACAAAGCCCAGAAGTTCAACGCGGTCCGTAAGGCCTCGTTCTGCAAGCCATGCAGGAATCTTCTTGAGGAGCGGGCCGTCGCCAGCCACCACCAGCTTCACGTCCTGATGCTGCTTGGCAAATTCTGCAAAACCTTCCAGCGCAGTCCAGATGCCCTTGTAACGGTGTACGCGGGACAGCCACAGGAAGTAAGGGCAGTCGATACCTTCGTCTTCCTCGGCAACTGCGGAGCCGGCAGCGTCGGAACCCTCTGCCACGCAATCGTCGGAGCCATTGTAGATCACGGCCACGCGGTCTTCCTCCACACCGATTTCGCAAAGTTCGCGCTTGGTGCTGGGGCTCACCACAACGAAGGGTTCCTTGCGGTAGAACAGCGGAATGATTCGTTCAAAGAACCATACCCCGAACGCCACCGGGAAAAACGCCTCGTGGAAAATGGAGCCACGCCACAAGTGATGCATCTGCACCAGAACAGGTTTCTTCTGCAAGTAGGGAGTAAACAGCGGGAGCTTGTTCAGGTCCTCCACCACTACATCAAAATCAAATTCGCGGTCTAGCTTGCGGATGTTCGCAGCAACAGTTAACTGGAAAAACAGATCGCCGCCCTTGCGGACAACCTGGATACCGTCCACCACTTCGCGAGGCTTTGCGCCAGGGAAACTGGTAGTGAACAGAACCACCTGATGGCCCATTTCGGCAATCAGGGAAAAGATTCGGTGTAGATGTTTTTCGGCACCGCCAGCGGCAGGGTGCAAACGATCTCGATAATTTACGACTAGGATTTTCAAGGTCTACGACTTAGGGCTTACGACCCAAGACTCCAATGCAAAGCTGAGTGTAATGCATAACCGGATGTGTAGCCAAGGAATCCAAGAGACGATCCTTCAGCTTCTGATAAGCCGTACCCTGAAGGGGATACTTCGGCAACTCGACACCCACCTTGAAACCCACTTCGCGAAGCATGCGATAGTAAAGGTTGGGGCGCATCCAGTCGCCGTATGCGTAAACGTTTTCGAAACCGGCATCGTTCATCAGCTTCTTGAGCTGAGGCATGGTGAACTGCTTTTCCCAACCGGCGAACCACTTGTCCATAGCAATCAAGATATGCTTGATTACGGTGTACGGGTGAACGGTCTGGGGAACATCGCAAAGGCAATGACCACCATGCTTAAGGATGCGGTAGTTTTCCTTGATAAGGGGCAGGGAATCCTTGAAGTGTTCTGCAAGGCCCTGATGGAAAACCAGGTCGAAAGTACAGTCCGGGAAAGGAGCCTTGAAAGCATCACCACGAACCAGGTGGAGGTTTTCCTGCAGGTTTTCCTTTTCACGGAGGGAATTCACAATCTTCAGACTATTATCAGCAAAATCCAGGACGTAGACATCAGCACCAAGGCGGGCAAGTTCGGCGCTGTCGCGGCCGGTACCAGCACCCACTTCGAGAATTTTCATGCCTTCAAGCTTGAAATTTTTCTTGATAGCTTCCAAAACCGACGGAGACGAAGGATAAACCTTGTCCATATCGTTCTTTTTCTGCCAAAACTTGTTCCAAACGGATTGATCGGGCTCTTTTATTGACATAACGGCAAAAATATACGAAAAAAGAGGAACACATATTTAAGCACCAAATGATTACAGCTGTTCAAAAACAGTGACCAAAAGTCATCAAAGAATTGTCACAATTAAATGACTATTTTATATTTTATGACAACAAAGTGTAGTTATTCATTGTTTTATGACAAAATAGGTATCGTAAATCACAAAAAATCGGCCAACCAGCACTTTAAACGCAAAACAATGCAAAATTTTACACTATTGGCACGCAACTTGCTTTAAAAAAAGCGATATTAAAGGAGTAAGGTTCTAAAATGCATATTGATTCTACTGATACTACTCTTAAGAGATACCTAGAAGACATTCGTCGTACTGCACCTCTCTCCCGTGAAGAAGAACAAATTCTATTCCAGAAAGCCAAGGAAGGCGACAAAATCGCCCGTAAGAAGCTGATTTCCGCCAACATGCGTTTCGTGCTGAAGGTGGCAATCCAGTACCGCGGCTGCCCCATTCCCCTGCCGGACCTGGTTAGCGAAGGCGCAATGGGTCTCGTACGTGCTATCGAATCCTTTGAACACACCCGTGGTCTTAAGTTCATTTCCTACGGCGTTTGGTGGATCAAGGCTTATATTACCCGCGCAATCAACGAACAGGGTAACCTGATTCGTCTTCCTGCAAACCAGCACCTTCGCGTGCGTAAGGCTTTGCACGAACAGTCCCGCGGTAAGGAAATTAACGAAGAAATCCGTGAATTGATCCAGATCGGTCAGCGCGGCGTTTCCTTCGACAGCCCGCTTAAGGCAGACTCCAAGGCAACCTACGCCGAAGTCCTCCCCGATGGCGGCGCTTCCAACCCGGAAGCAGAATCCGAAATCCAGAGCGTCGAAGCTTTGGCTCGTGAACTTATGGAACAGCTGCCCGAAAGAGAAGCCCGCGTTATCACCGGCATCTTCGGCATCAACCAGGAAGCTCCCCAGACTCTCCGCGAAGTGGGCGAATCCATGAACATCTCCCACGAACGCGTACGTCAGCTCCGCGACCAGGCCCTCCGCCGTATCCGTAAGGTCAACAAGACCGAATACCTGAAGGAAAAGAAGGACGCCTTCCTCGCCGCAATTAACAAGTAATTTTCCCGCATGTCATGCACTACGTGCCTGACACGCTGCGATTTGCTAAATTTCAATAGAAGACTCCCCAGGGAGTCTTCTTTTTTTAGATTGTCATTTCTTGACGTTTCGCTCAATGTATTTTTTCATCCATGAATGAAATCACGAAAACATACTACACATATATCCTATTCAACAAAAGACAAGGATGTCTATACACAGGTGTTACGAACAATCTCGTCAAAAGAGTATTTGAGCACAAGTCAGGACTACACGAAGGCTTCACCAAGAAATATGAAGTCAACAAACTTGGCTATTACGAAGGAATGATTTGTACGAAGAATTAAAAAGAAATTGCTAATAAAGAAAAGTCCTCGCTATTGCGAGGACTTTCTTAATTCAGGTTAATACCGCTTCGATTGCTTCGTCGCTACGCGACTCGCAATGACAAGCCAGCCGAGTGCAGCACGAACATTCATGTTCGTATTGCCGAGGCGCCGCAGTCAAGCGATTTATCGCAATGACAAGCTAGCCGAGTGCTGCACGAACATCCATGTTCGTATTGCCGAGGCGCCGCAGTCAAGCGATTTATCGCAATGACATATGCTGCATTATTTTCTCTTGTGCTTTTTGCGGCGGACGCCCCACTTGTCGAGCACTTCTTCTTCGATCTTTTTCTTCTTGTAGCGGACGATCATCTTGAACTGAACATTGTAAACGCCGTTACCGACGAAGCGACCCTTAGAATCCTTGAAGTTCCAGTTCACGAAGACCTTTCTATCAGTATCCAAGCAACCCTTCTTGGAGTCGCCGAATCTGAAGTCGGTACAAGGGACAGAGATGATGGTATCGTTCACATACTGGCCAAGGTGATCAGTGAAGTTCACGATGAAGGAAATGTTCACGTCTTCCGGCTTCAAGGAGTCGAGAGCAGACGGATCGTAGGAACCATCGGCAGCGACCTGAGCGCGGTCAAGCAACTGCGGCACGAAGCGCTGGCCCAACTGAACCAGGTGACCCAAGGCGCCCTGCTTTTCCATGTCTTCCTTGGTGGTAGAACTGGGCATGTAGCGGAGGTTCACGGAGCTTACAGTCTTGAGAGCGTAACTGGTGTCAGCGTCTTCAATAACATCGTTGGCATCGTAGGAACCCATGTTGGTGGATTCAACCAAGTGATCCAGCAGACCGCCGATAACCACAGGCTGAGTTCTTTCACCGGCAACGTTGCCACAAGTATCCTTGATGTTGTCCTTCTTACCATGCTTAATCAGGAGGGAGTCACCCGGAAGGATGGTGTTCTCAGAACCGTCAAGCACCAGCTTTACGGAGAAGCCATCGTTAATCCAATCCATTCCCACAGGTTCCAAGTCAATGGTATCCTTGCCGTGGATGAAGGCGAAGAAGTCGTCGCCCTTCAGCTTCTTCCAGTTAATGGGTTCGGAGAAGTTGACCACCAGGGTGTCGTTCTTCTTGCCATAGCTCAAGGTTGCACCAGAGACAACAGGAGCCATCTTGTCCACCTGCTTTGCGTTAGCTTCGCTGATGAAGGTTTCGCCAAAGATGGAGTAGTAGGTATGTGCGGTAGCCTGCGGCAAGTCGTCGCTAATGCTGGTCACACCAGTGGGCAGCTTGCTGAGGGTAGATGCCGGAATATCCCAGATAACGCGATTCGGATTCTTGGGATCCACATCCAGGCTATAGGGGTATGCCTGCAGGTAAGTCAGCTTACCGTTGTTGCTGTACCACGGCAAAGTGAGGTACAAGGTATTGTCGATATCTTCGGCAGTAAGGCTACCGTCGAACACGGCAACGATCTTGTCAAGCTTGCCATCGTCATCGGAGTCCCAGTATTCCACATTCAGGATAGACGGGAAACGGTCAACCACATCCACCGGCACTTCGCGGAGGTATTCGTCGGAAGTCACGTACTGGAGGTTTCTGAAGGTCTTGTTTTCGAACAGGGAAACGCTATCCTTCCAGATACTATCCTTCAGGCTGCCTTCCAGCTTGTAGTCCTTGGCCACGAGTATCACGATGTCCTTGGTGGGCATATAGACCTTCTTGACCTGGTCAAGCTTCAGGGCGCAAAGGCTTGCGGCGGAGTCATAGGAATCCTTGCCACGGCAAACAGTTTCCTTGAACAGCACCAGCATTTCAGGCTCGGAGAGGTCTGCAGGAACAAGGTCCACATTGGGGTTGAACTGCAGGAACAGGGAGTCGAGACCGTTGGTGTCGCGGATGGCGTAAGCCTTCTTGATGATATAGCTACCAGCTTCAAGGAGAGCTGCTTCACGGACATAGGTCATGGTCTTGGGAGAGCCATCTTCCTTAGTTCCTCTCACATACTTGTAAGTCACCAGAACCGTAGCGTCCTTCGGGAATTCACCTGCGAGAGGCAACTTGTCCAGATCGCCAACATGAACAAGGATTCGATCCCTGGACTTGTTCACAGACATGCTGTCCTTGTTGCAGACCAGCGTATCGCCGTTCACCACCAGGCGAACCTGTTCCACGATGGCATTGGAATCCAGAGCCTCTTCGAGAAGGACTTCTGCGTAATCCAAGGTATTGTCACCATCGGAATCCTTGATGTAACCCACGCGGAGGTTAGGAGTCGGATCCACGAAGTTGATGTTGTCGATAATGACCACATTGTTGTTACCGTAGATCTTGACGGAACCGCCCTGCACAGCTTCGTCGGCAGTCACGAGGATGGTGACGCTACCGTCGGTATTCTTGATAAAGGTGGTTTCGTGCTTGGAACCGTCGGTCGGGTCAACAATTTCAACATTGCTGGTACCCACCAGTTTCAAGGAGTCGATGGGGCCAAAGTATTCATTGACCTTATCAGGATCCAAGGTGATAGCCACGATATCGCCCACGGTTGCATGGTCGAAACCAGAATTGTAGTGGAAGTCCAACATGTCAGCAGGATCGGTGCTGGGCAGGTAGGAGTTGCCACCAATGACAATTACGTTAGGATCCGGGTTGCTGGGATCGGTAGGAACGAGAATGGTTGCATCGCCAACAATGGTATCACCCTTTTCGAAGGCGTCTGCAGACGGATAGGCGTCATAGCCGTCGTCATCGTCGTAATCTTCATCGTCGGCACCGTAGTAGAGGTTCTGGGAGCTGGAGGAAGCACCTTCATCGTCGCCGTCGCCATCGTTACCCTTGGAGCTGGAAGACGGGCCTTCGTCATCGCCGTCACCGTCGTCGCCCTTGGAGCTACTGCTGTCATCGTCGGAGCCAGAGCTACCCGGATTTTCGCCAGAGGAGCTGCTGCCATTGGAGCCGGAGCTACCCGGGTTTTCACCGGAGGAGCTGCTGTTGGAACCGGAGCTGCCCGGATTTTCGCCGGAGGAGCTGCTGTTGGAGCCGGAGCTACCCGGATTTTCGCCGGAGGAGCTGCTGTTGGAACCGGAGCTGCCCGGATTTTCGCCGGAGGAACTGCTGTTGGAGTCGGAGCTACCCGGCTTGCCGCTGGAGCTGGAAGTCTTGTTGCTGCTGGAGCTGCTCTTGGGAGCGGAGCTGCTGGAAGACTTTTCGAATTCAACCAGGGAGGAGCTGCTTCCTGCTCGGCTGCTGGAAGAAACTTCTTCGTCCTTACCCACGGTACCGCCGGTGCGGTCCACACCCACACCTACGAGAGGTGCCAAGTCGTCAAGGTAGGCATCAATCCACTGCACGTGCACGAGCACGTTGTTATCGATACGCTTTTCTTCGTTACCGGCGAAGTCCACAAAAATCATGTGGCCGGTATTACTTGCAACGAACAAATGTCCAAGGCCATCGGTAGTACCCTGGTCAAGGCGCCAACCGCCCACACCGCTGGTCTTGTTCTGGCCATTGAAACCATCGTCGTTAAAGAAGTATTCACGGAGGTCGATGGAAGCCACCACCTTCGGGTTGAACTTCTTGTTAACGTCATAGGGGGCGATCTGCACAATCTTGGAGCCACCGAATACGAAAATCGTTCCGGAGTACTTATCGAAGGTACCGCCATGGGCGCCTTCAAGAGAGTCGATCAACACTACCTTGGTCAAACTCGTAATAACTGTTTCACCAATGGAGCCGCCAAGGGTGTCCCTGTTTTTTGCAGTAACAACTCGGGTCACGGTATCCTTGAAAGTACCGAAATAGGAATTGGCACGCTTTCTTTTTCTAGTAGCTGCGTCACAGCCACTGCCTTCACAACCGCCACCATAGTAGTCGGAGCGGGTAAAGTAGGCCCTGCCATAGTCGTCCCAGATAAGGGTTGCCACAAGGGAGTCGTCGCCACGTCGATTGGGGTCCGGCTTAACCTTCACCTGATAACCGGTACTAGCAAAGCCGTCCTTATTGTTGGCCACACCCTTGCTGTCCACACCCATGTCGGTGGAGAAGCGGAAGAGCTTACCCGGAATACCGGCAGCCCAGAGCCACTTCTGTTCCGGAGCCCAGTCCATCATCAAGTGCCAGAAACCGCCCAGCTGAACCTTGGGGTAGGAAGTCTTCACAAGGCACTTCTGACCTTCTTCGGTAACCTTACGCACCATGTGGATACGTTCGCCCTGGCCGGCAATCAGCAAGTGCTTGCCATCCGGATGGTGAACGATACCGTCGGCACCTTCGATGCCGCCCATGTTACCCATGGGCTTTCTGTCGCTGTTCTGATAGCAAAGAGTCTTACGGTCACCCGGCTTCATCAGCAGGTAACCAGCACCGTTATAGTTATAACTGATGCTCTTCACACGGTCGCCTTCCTTGTCGTATTCGTACTTGGTATAGTACAAGGTAGCCCTGGAAGGGTCCTGAGGCTCGATTTCGCCGACCTGCTGAATCCAAATACCGTTTGCCGGATTGGACGGTTCACCGTATTCTTCGGATGCAGCCATGGCGTGCATTGCAGCCATAAGCAATGTGGAGATAGAAACAATTTTAGTTATCGTTTTCATCTTACTACCCTCTGAAAGTCTCTACGACAAGCTAGCGCTTGGACGCTGTAATGCCCCATCTGTAGATTCTTTCAATCTTAAAATCCTTTTGTGCGCCGAACACCTTGACCTTGAACTTTGCCAGGTAAACACCTACGCCAACCTTGCGGCCATTGTCGGCACGCATATTCCAACGGACGTAGATCTTTTCCGGATTTTCAAGGCAGTTGCCGTCAAAGAAGTATTCATCGTCGCACATAATCGTTTCCGAGGCGCCACCTACGTAGCCGCCAAGGTTCGTATAAACGTCAAGTTCATAAGTCAAGCCGATCTTGCTCATGTCAGGAACGGAAGCTCCGGAGGAGTCCTTCATGATGGTGGCGAAACCCACATCCAGGAGCACGCCCAGCGAAGTCATATCCTTCGGGTTGAACTTGCCCGTAAGAGTATCGCTGGTAAAGGCCTTGGCGCGGCCGCTAAGTTCCTCGGCCTTGTTCAAGTCGGCGAAGGAAGCGGTTTCGGTAATCACGCGGGGGTCACCCACAACCATCACGGCATGCTGAGCCAGGTTTTCCTTGGCGTAGTTGCCGAACTTGTCGCAGATGCCGGAAGTCACATTGTCGTAGCGCACGGAGTCTGCTGGATTCATGCGTTCGGTGAGCTTCACGCCAGTTTCCATGTGGACCGTAAGTTTGCGGCCACCTTCGCTCCATTCAGCGCCTTCGAAAGGATAGTTCACCCATTCGCCATCAACCAGGAAGGTAAGGCAGTCTTCGTTCAGGTCGAAAGCCTTGTAGTCCACAGATTCGGTGAAGGTAATGGTGAACTTGTCGGATTCCATGTACTGGAAGGATTCCGGGCTGAGGAAAGTCTTGCTGATAACCGGCGGCATGTAGTCGTTCATGCCGAGAGTATCGACTTCAGTTCTCTCTTCGCCAAGGAGCGTTACTTTATTTACAATCTCAACGTAACCATATTCCGGAGACTTCTGGTAACTGGGGTTGATTTCAGTCAGCATTTCCTTGACATCGTACTTCTTGAAGTTAATGGCGTAGCCCACAGAGAGGCTGTCGTCGGAAATGACCAGGTCATCGGGATCAGGCTTGATGGCCAGGACCTTGCCCTTCTGGTCCAGCCAGAAGAAAGTGATTTCCATGTTCTGCAACTTCTCGCGAGTCACGGGAGATTCGAAACCGAGGGAAACACTGTCCATGCGACCGTCGCCGTTCACATCGTGGAAACCGTTGTTGTCGTTGGCGTAGGCTCTGCCGTAGTTGCTTACAGGAACCTTCTGGTTGTTGGCGGCAGTGGGCACTCCGTCGTCGGCAGTCAGCACGCCGTCGGGGCACTTCTTGGAATCGCACTTGGTGTTGATCTTGATGGAGTCGCCTTCTTCGATGACGCCAGCATCAACGATAAAGGTCCATTCGTTCTTGTTCTTCTTGATGGCTTCCACTTCGATAGCGGCCAGCTCACCAGAGGGAGACTGATGGAGCAAGCCCTGACCTTCGGTCCAGGATGCGTCTACAATCTTGTTGAAGCGAACGGACAAGGTGTCCTTTTCTGCGCCGGGCTTGCCCTTGAGGATGGTGGCGGACTGGATCACGGCACCGATACTGTCCTTGAGGTCGCTCTTGAGGGTGGTGCAGCGCTTACCGCCCAGGGAGGTGCAAACCACAGCCTTCACATAACCTTCTGCATCCTCAGGATCTTGTAACGAAGTTTTTACATCGGGTAGGACAAATTCAGGCTTGCCCTTGTTGTCGGGGACGCGGCCGTTGTAGCTCTTTTCCTTACCGTCGGTGGGCCAGCTGTAGTAGAAGGTGTCGGCGGAAACGGAGTTCATGTCGCCCTTCATCCAGATGCGGATGCTGTCGCCAACGCCGTCGCCATCGTGGTCGAAAATTGCGGCATCGCTCATGGAGGGCAGGTCGCGGTCGGTAAATTCAAGCGTACCCGGGAACTTTTCATCGACGATGAATTCCTTGTCGTCGTCGAAGGAATTGTCGAAGCTGCCCAGGGAGAAATGGTCGTCGCCATCGAAAGCCTTGGTGGCCACAATCAGGAAGGAAGCTTCGCCATCCACGAAGTCCACGCGCAGGTGGTCCGGATGAGAAGCGTCAGCCAGCAACGGATCGCCGGAAGTCTTCAGGAACTTGAGAGTCTTGGAATCACCCGGGGTGGTGAAATAGAAAGGCTTGGAAATGGAATCGATGCTTCCGCCCAGGGGACCCTTGGAGCTGTTGGCGTGGCCCACCCATTCAGGAATGAAGAGCTTCACATCCACCTTGACGGTGTCGCCCACTTCCGGAGTAAACTTGGACTTGTCGGTGACTTCCTCACCCTTGATGAAATACTTGAGTTCCGGGGCGTAGAAGTTGTACACGTTGCTCACCACAGGGTCGGTGGAAGTGATCACACCGATGTGGACGTTTTCAATAGGATACTTGCCATTGACCATCACCCTGACGAGGCCGGAATCGGCACTGGACTTGACCATAGCGCCATTCACGATTTCGGAGTTGTCGGCCACGGACTTGGTGATAAGGCCCTTGGAGCCTGCCTGGGGTGCGTAAATTCCGAATTCGGCACCGGGAACGGCGTTCTTCTTGTCGCGGGGATCCTTGCCCAGTTCAACAGTCCAGAGCACGGCCACACGGCTATTGTCGATGCGGTAGTACAGGCAGCGGCTATCGGTTTCACCAGCCTTGTACGGCTTGCAATTCACAACGGGAGCATCTGCCAAAACACCCGTTGCCAGGAAAAGCAACGCGAGCAAAAGCAGAGAAACCATATGGGAATTACGCACACACATCTTTAGCCTCCATATCATCTATAAATGTAATGTTTTTTTAAACATTCGGGAGAGCGCCACATTAATCTGTGACTTAAATCTCGCGGTTTTGGAGGGTTTGCTTATTCCAAGTTGGAACAGGAATTCATCAGGTCGGTGACGATGTCGTCCATGAAAATCCAGCCGCGGCCGGCGAGGCGCAGGAAATCGCGGGGTTTGCAGGTGGCGTCGCCAGGAATGGCGCTAGGAACGTCGCCAGGAACGGCGCGCTGTTCGCGGAGGAGGTAGCCTTTGGCGAGCCACTTGGAGTAGCCGTTCTGCATCAGGCGATAACCGAGGGATTGGAGGCCGCAAAGGTCCAGGCCCCGGGCCTGGCGCATGGAAAGCCAGATGTATTCCGAAAGTATGTCGTCGGCGGTGAGGGCGTCTACGGTAAGGTCCAGAGGGTCGGCGCCAGCCTTTACGTAATCGCGCCAACGGGGGTAGATTTCTGGGGCGTAGAACCGCCTGGACCCTAGGAAACTATGGGCTCCGGGGCCGAAACCCGCATATTCCCCGCGGTCCCAGTAATTGCGGTTGTGGGCACTTTCGAACCCAGGCTTCGCGAAGTTCGACACCTCGTAACGGCGGAACCCTTTGCCTTCCAGGATCGACACGCCGCCTGTGTACATTTCCTCGTAGAGGTCCTCGTCCACCTTGAGCAGGCCCTTGGAAACTTTCTGGCCAAGGACCGTGCGGGGGTTCACCGTAAGACCGTAGAAACTGATATGGTTCAGGGGGTAATCCGAAAGGCGTTCCACATCGGCATGGAACTGCGCCACCGTCTGGGTGGGCAGATCGAACATCAAGTCGCCGGAAACCTGAAGTCCGCCTTCGGCACTGATTTTCGTGAGGAGTTCCAGAGCCGAGAGGCCCTTCTCCACCGTATGGGCGCGGCCGATGGTTTTCAGCAAATCCGGGTCGAAAGTCTGGAGCCCCAGGCTAATGCGGTTCACCCCGCAGGCCATGGCGTTGTAGACCGTTTCCTCGCTTACGGATTCTGGGTTGAATTCCATGGAAATTTCGCGAAGTTCGCCGATTCGCACTCCCGTATCTCTAAGACAATCAAAGAGTTGCGTAACACAGGCCGGCGGGAGTATGGAGGGGGTGCCGCCTCCTAGATAGAGGGTCTCGGCGGTGGCCAACAGCCCCGGATGCCGGCGGTCGAAGGCCCTGATTTCGTCGCAGAGCAAATCCGCATACTCCTGGAACAGCCTCTGGTGGGCCGGCAGCACCCTAAAGTCGCAGTAATCGCAGACCTTGGCGCAGAAGGGAATATGCAGATAGATGCCTAGCATTTTTTACACACAAAATCAAAAAGTTGTAGATTTTGAACTAAATTTAAATTATTATATAATGACCATGGAAAACGAAGAAAAGATCACCTGGAAGAAAAAGCTGAAGAAGAAGCTGCCGCTTCTGATCTTTTTGACGCTGTCCACCATTATCTTCTTTTTCGCCTCCACCCTGCTTCTGGATGATTCCTACAAGGACATCATTCTCATAGCCATGATCTGGGCCCTGCCCCTGTTTATCCACTAATATGGCTATCTCAAGACAAACAGAACGAAAGTTTAGAGGCATCTGCTACTATGTCGCCAGCTGGATGATTGCCTCCGTGGGCCTCGCCGCCCTGCAGAGCTATAGCATGACCGGCCACGTGGACCTGTTCTCCCTGTTGTTCATGCTGCAGTTCTCCCTGTTCATGGGATTCTCCCACGGCATCTACGACATCGTGATCCTGAAGGACGAAATGGACGGCCGCTCCGTATGGACCGCCATGTTCGTGCGCTCCATCTACTTTCTGTGCGCCATCAGCGCGAACCTGATCCTCTGCATTTTGCTGCTCCGCGTCAAGGAGGGCGAAGGCATCATGAACGAGGAAGGTTTCCAGAGTGTCTTCGACATCGTAAAGACTACCGGCTTCCAGGTGCAGCTGGCGGCGTTCTTCATCACCGGCTATATCATCACCTTTATCCGTTCCGTGCACAAGAAGTTCGGGCGCCGCGTTTTCTGGAACACCCTCATGGGCAAGACCCAGGAACCTGTTGAAGAGGACCTGGTGTTCATGTTCATCGACCTGCGTTCCTCCACCAGCATTTGCGAAGAGCTGGGCAACTACAAGTACAGCTGCTTCATCAAGGACTACTACCGCCTGCTTTCCAACTGCTGCGAAGAAAACCACGGCGAAATCTACCAGTTTGCAGGCGACGGCGTGTTCATCACCTGGAAGACCAACGACTGCCAGAAGAAGGCCCGCCCGCTGGACTTGTTCTTCGACTTCAAGGAAGCCTTGTTCCACACCCGCCGCAAGTTCCTGCGCAAGTATGGCGTGGCCCCCGACTTCAAGGCCGCGGTGCATTGCGGCAAGGTGATTTCCACGGAGGTGGGCAACTTCGGTAGCGAAATGGCCTACCACGGCGACGTGCTGAACACCACCGCCCGAATCCAGAGCCTCTGCTCCAAGCTGGGCCAGGAATTCCTGATCTCCGAGGAGCTTTTCGGCAAGTTCCCCCTGCCGCTGCCCCACGGATTTTTGTGCAGCAAGGCGGGTTCCTTCGAACTTCGCGGAAAAAAGAACGCAATTTTGATTTTTTCTTTGCAAACACCCTTGACAGACTACGATGATTAATCTATAATTGGGTCACCTCGCGGGAATAGCTCAGTTGGTAGAGCACGACCTTGCCAAGGTCGGGGTCGAGGGT